>JALSSM010000052.1 GCA_026984275.1 Gammaproteobacteria bacterium | reverse complement strand
AGACTCTTTGCCGGAAACATCTCTGGCCTGGTTGAAAGAAGCACGTATGAAGGGGCTCGATCATTTTTCTGAAGTGGGCTTCCCAACGATACGAGATGAGGCATGGAAATACACGAATGTCGCACCGATTCAGAAACATGATTTTAAAATCACTACTAAACACACCTCATCTCTGACAAAAGAAGATATCGATGTTTTTCGTTTTACCAATCTGAAAACCACTGAACTGGTTTTTATTGATGGAAAATTCTCTAATGAATTAAGTAGTCAATTAGAAAACGAGGAAGGAATTGTTCTACAAAATTTATCGGCATGGCTGGCAGAAGAAAACGATCAGGATCTTACCATCAATGCTGGCGACAATGTTTTTGCTTCTTTAAATAATGCGTTCATGACAGAAGGAGCGATCTTACATATTGAAAATAATATCGTTCTCGATAAACCCGTTCATCTGATCTTTGTTTCTACAGAAAATGACGAAGCGATCATGACATATCCGAGAATAGATATTCGTCTCGGTGCCAATTCTGAAGCGATCGTGATCGAAAGTTATGTCAGTACCCGTCAGGAAAATGACAAGTCCAGAAATCTCACAAACACATTAACCAACATTATTGCTGGCGAAAACAGCCACCTTGAACATTATCGGATCCAGGATGAGAGCACCGATGCTTATCATATTGCCAATATTCTGATCGATCAAAAACAGGATAGCCGCGTTATTTCACACTCGGTTTCGCTTGGTGCTTCTCTTGCCAGAGTTGATATAAAAGTCAGTCTTGGTTCAGAAGGTGCAGAAAATATCTTGAATGGTCTTTTCATGGGCAAAGGTCTACAACACACGGATCATCATATTCTGGTGGATCATCTTAGCCCACATACTCGCAGTGAAGAATTTTTCAAAGGGATAATGGACGAAAGGAGCCGTGGTGTTTTCAATGGTAAAGTTATCGTGCATGAAGATGCACAAAAGATCGAAGCTGTTCAGTCGAATAAAAATTTACTGCTTTCATCAAATGCCGAAATTGATACAAAGCCAGAGCTGGAAATTTATGCAGACGATGTTAAGTGTGCTCATGGAGCGACCATTGGCCGATTAAGCGATACCGAATTGTTTTATCTGCAATCAAGAGGAATTGGTGAAGAAAAAGCTCGGGCACTACTTACTTTTGCCTTTGCAGATGAAGTGATCCGTCGAATGAGTCTGGTTCCGGTCAGGGAATATCTTGAACAAAAAATGGTTGGGCAACTTTCATCGTTAGAAAACATCAGGGATCTGGTATGAGTGCGATATCAAGTATTATCAAAGACAATGTTGTCGATCACTGGCGTAAGGATTTTCCAATCCTTGATCAAAAAGTTAATGACAAGGATCTGGTTTATCTGGACAATGCTGCAACGACACAGAAACCACTTTCTGTCATAGAAACGATCAGTCGCTATTATTCTGAAATTAATTCGAATATTCATCGAGGGGTTCATACCCTGAGTCAACTGGCGACGGATGAATATGAAGAAACCCGCAAGAAAGTTCAGCAATTTATCAATGCGAAAAACCTCAATGAAATAATCTTTACCAGAGGTACAACTGAAGCGATAAATTTAATCACCCGTTCATGGGGAGAAGCAGAATTAAAACCAGGTGATGAGGTGATCATTTCAGAAATGGAACATCATTCGAATATTGTTCCCTGGCAAATGATTTGCGAAAAAACCGGTGCGATTTTGAAAGTCATTCCCATGAACGACGACGGTGAATTATTGGTTGAAGAATATAAAAAACTGATCAATGAAAAAACAAAAATGGTGGCCGTTGTTCATGTATCGAATGCGCTTGGAACCATCAATCCGGTAAAAGAAATAATTCAAATCGCTCATGATTATGATGCGCTGGTTTTGCTTGATGGTGCACAGGCCGTTGCCCATTTGCCGATCGATGTGCAGGAACTGGATTGTGATTTTTATGCTTTTTCCGGACATAAACTTTATGGCCCGACGGGCATCGGTGTTCTTTACGGAAAAGAAAACCTGTTGGAAAAAATGCCGCCTTATCAGGGCGGGGGCGATATGATCCTGATGGTCACTTTCGAGAAAACAGAATACAACGAACTACCTTATAAATTTGAAGCAGGGACACCGAACATTGCCGGTACAATTGGGTTGGGTGCAGCGATCGATTATGTGTCAGAAATTGGATTTGAAGCCATTGATGCCCATGAAGAATCCTTACTGCAATATGCAACAGCATCACTACAGGAAATACCCGGCTTCAGGGCCATAGGTACAGCAAAAGAAAAGGCCAGTGTGGTTTCTTTTGTGATCGATGGTATTCATCCACATGATCTGGGAACGATTCTTGATACTGAAGGGGTTGCAATACGAACAGGCCATCATTGTGCCATGCCCGTGATGACCCATTTCAAAGTGCCAGCAACAGCTCGTGCCTCGTTTGCACTTTACAATACCAGAACAGAAATTGATGTTTTGAAAGCCGCACTAATCAAAACGATGGAGATTATGGGTGTTTGACTTAAAGGATCTGTATCAGGAAATTATTGTCGATCATAATCGTGCACCCAGAAACTTTCGTGAGATACTGGATGCCGATATTAAAGCAGAAGGATATAACCCGCTTTGTGGTGACAAACTAACCGTGTATTTGAAACTGGATGGCGATGTAATCAGTGATGTCAGTTTTCAGGGAGAAGGCTGTGCGATCTCCGTGGCTTCTGCCTCGTTGATGACCGATCAATTGAAGGGAAAAACTGAGGCCGAAGCAGAAAAAATCTTTGAAACGTTTCACGAGCTGGTCACAGACAGAGAATCTGAAATCGATCTGGAAAAAGTAGGTAAACTGGGAGCATTGGCGGGTGTAAGAGAATTTCCGGCGCGGGTGAAATGTGCGACGCTCTGCTGGCACACATTAAATTCTGCACTTGAAGATCACGATCAGGGTAAGGATAGTCATGAGACCATATCTACAGAATAATGATATTAAAGTAGACGAAGCGATCACGTTGGAACGTGATTGTGAGGCCATTCTGATTCCACAAGGAACGCCGATTAATTTGCCGGCAGGTTCTGTTATTTTTGTGACCCAGGCCTTAGGTACCAGCTGTACCGTTAATATCAATGGTAATCTGGCCAGAATTGAAGGAAAAGATCTGGATGCTTTGGGTTATGAACCAGTAGAAACAAAGAAAGAAACAGAGAGCGTTGGCGATGGTCGTGTAGACGAACAGTTACTCTGGGAGCAAATGAACACCTGTTTCGATCCTGAAATTCCAGTTAACATTGTCGAGCTGGGACTGGTCTATGATTGTAAGGTTGAACCATTGGAAGAAGGTGGTAATCGTGTAAATGTCACGATGACTCTCACAGCACCCGGCTGTGGAATGGGTGATATTCTGGTCAATGACGTTAAAACAAAACTGGAATCAGTTCCCAATGTGACGGAAGTTAATGTCGAAATGGTGTTTGATCCTCCCTGGAACCAGACCATGATGTCCGAAGCGGCACGCTTACAAATGGGAATGTTATAAAGAATGACTGAATGGATAGATGTTGCATCGGAACAATCCTTTGTGCCGGGTGAAAAGCGGATGTTTGATCTCGACGATGCGACGCGTGTGATCGTGTTGAAAATTGATGATGGTATTTATGCAATTGAAGATCTTTGTACGCATGATCATCTCTCATTAGAAGAAGGTGAAATCGAGGGCGATGAAATAATCTGTCCTTTTCATGGCGCTCGCTTTTGCCTGAAAACAGGAGAGGTGAAAGAACCACCAGCTTATGAAGATGTCACCAGTTTTCCCACACGAATAGAAAATGGAATCGTACAAATTCGTGATCCTCGATGGGATTGATTAGCGGTGCGTTATAAAATCACAGGAACTTATTGATTTTATTTACCCGTTTCTGGCAAGAAGATGGAACACTTTCGGTTGCCATGCTGTTCCAAACCAGATAAATCCCTCGTATAATACCTCGCTTTTCTTTTTCAATGACACCGATAGTGGATCGGTAATGCAGGGCGAGTAAATAAAATGACGATAGAACGTACGCTTTCGATGATCAAACCAGATGCAGTCAGGAATAGCTACATCGGTGAGATTTATCATCGATTTGAACGAAATGGATTAAAAGTTGTGGCAGCAAAAATGTTGCATTTAACCCGTGAACAGGCGGGAGAATTTTATGCTGTGCACAAAGATCGTCCCTTCTATGATGACCTGGTTGAGTTTATGTCTTCCGGTCCGATCATGGTTCAGGTGCTTGAAGGTGAGTTTGCTATCAGCCGACACCGATTATTGATGGGTGCAATGGATCCATTGGAAGCCGCACCAGGTACATTAAGAGCTGAGTTTGCAGAATCAGCCAGTTGTAATTCCGTGCATGGTTCTGACGCGATTGAAACAGCAGAAGTGGAAATCAATTTTTTCTTCAAACCTGAAGAGATCGTTGATCGTTCGTAGACGTTCATGAAAGATCGAATCAACTTACTCGATCTGGACCGAAAAGCAATGATCCGGTTTTTTGCCGATCTGGGTGAAAAACCTTTCCGCGCCAGCCAGGTTCTCAAGTGGATTCATCAGGCGGGTGTTTCTGATCTCGATCAGATGACAAACCTTAGTAAAGAGCTGCGAACAAAATTAAAACAGATTGCTGTTATCGAAGCTCCAAAAGTTAAACAGGAGCAGATTTCAAAAGACGGGACACGCAAATGGCTACTGGAAATCGATGGCGGGAACAGTGTCGAGGCAGTTTTTATTCCAGAAGATGGCCGTGGAACCTTATGCGTTTCTTCACAGGTCGGTTGTCCTCTGGACTGTAAGTTTTGCTCCACAGGCAAACAGGGTTTTAATAAAAACCTGTCGGCAGGAGAAATCATTGGCCAGCTTCGTGTTGCGAAT
>JALSSM010000051.1 GCA_026984275.1 Gammaproteobacteria bacterium | reverse complement strand
ACTTTCTTATGCGATTTACAAAGGTCACCGTCCACGGCTTTCCACGATTTTCTCTCGGATTGGCGCCAGTTGTTTCAATAAAACCTCTGGATAACCAGGTTGCTCGCGCCTGTTGCAGTGTCATTTTAACCGTGACACCTTCGATTTCCCTGTCACAGAGAGGGTTCTCGGCGAATGCAGAAGAGATGAGTAACAAGGAAGGGAGAATGACGGAAATAAACGGGGCGGTTTTTTTCACCATAAAAATAAAACCTCTTGAATGGTTTTTTTAGGTTCTAATAATAAAACTTCGGATTTGAATGAGTCAACCTGGAGAAGCGAAGTTATCTATAATTGGCCAGGAACGGGGTCAAATGGATCAAATACAGGTAAACTTGTTCTGGAGGTTAAGGGTTAAGACTGTGATAATCCATCGTGATCATTTCATTACTGCCTGCTTGGAGATTCTGTTGGCCAATACTGTGTTCGGTGACTGCTATTCTCATCTTTATGAATGGTTTTAACCCTGACGGCAAACACCAAACAAACCTGCAATTGCACTCCCAAAAAACCAGATTGCAGGCGGCAAAGGGACAGCCGTCAACTGACTGTCAAAAAAACTGACATGTTCGGTGACGAATTCATCTGACACTGTATGTCTTGCCCAGACAATTTTCATTTCCTGATTGATCGACTTGGCCAAATCTGCAGAAAGGCCGAGATTCGTGAAGTCCGTTGCAAGATCCACAAAATCTGGATCAGATGAAGGAAGTTCCTGTCTGCCTAGATTCAATGTACGCAGACCGTTGGCATCAATATATCCCAGGGTTACCAACTGATCGAAAATCCATTGAGCTTGAGTCTGATTAATGCCATCTATACGCAGAAATCGTTCTGGTTGTAGCAGTTTTTCCACGCCAAGATGGTATTCATAGGTTGCACCAATATCATCAAGTGTTTGATGATCAATAATCATGTCAGCTGGTCTGTTGTTATCCTCGATCAGGATTCCATTGACTACTTTTCCAGTCAGGTCATTCTCCAGTACAGCCTGAAAGACAGGGGGTGGATTAAAAGCGGGTTCTCCCGCAAGTGGATTGGCAAGATCAATCAAACCCTGAGTGCCCGGACCACTATAAGTTGCGATAGCACTCATGGGTATGCCCTCAAGCGCCGCCATACGTGACATACTATAGGTCGTAGCGCCACCCCATGAAAATCCCCAGCCAAACCAGGGAGTATCATTGCTTAAACCTGTTGTGTTGAGAAACTGCTGGCGTACTGCTTTCACTCGTAACCAGTCCTGATTATTTACCACATCCGGAGTTGGATCCCAATGCCTGTCACCATAACGTTTATAACTATCCAGTGCTGCAACAGCGTAACCGGCATTATACAAAGCATTGGTAATCACCATGGAACCACTGCGATCGATGGTGTCGGCACTCCCGGTAGTGCCATGAAAAAACATGACCAGTCCTTTCGGGTTGTTGGGAACTTTGATTTTGGCATTTCTGGTTACCTGGGTAGGAACACCATTTATATTTTCTGTGGTCGTCTGTGAAGTTGTTATCCAGTTACCTACAGGGATAACAGGCTGAGTCGTTACCGTATCGACCACAACATCACCCGGTGCGGGTGGTGCCAGTTCCGGGATGTTGATCGGTATGGCCTGAGCGGTTGAAAATGTAAAAACCAGCAGACTACTGGCTATGAACATTTTGATTTGTTTAGAGCTGGATAAATGTTTTTGCATCATAAATTCCCTTTGTCTGGTGTTAGCTCAATTTTTTTCCTTTCTGCGGAAGCCCAATAGTCCCATCAGAGCTGAACCCATTAGCCAGATCGCTGCAGGAACAGGAACAGCTGAAACGTCAGGTCCGACGAGTGTATTGCTTGCTTCCGGAAGGCTTCCAACATTCACTTGAGGATCGGCATCCACTTCAGCAAATGCACCATTAATACTGCCATAACCAGGAATTCCTGCTAAATCAATGAAGGCAAAATCACGGTTAGTTCCAGTTATGGGTTCATTGCTGGTGAAGGCCCAGTCAAATACGAGATCAGTTCCTGGGTTGGCAGCATTAATAAACAAACGGATGATTGATCCATCGATCCCATTTTCACCATGTGTATTTTGTTGACCGACGATATTTAAGCCACTATAGCCATCAAAGGTATTCAGCCTGATTACATTGTTACCAAGATTATGACCAGCACTACTATCAGGAGGAAATGTCGAGGTTACTCCAGTTGAACCATGAGCATTATAATCAGCAATCCAGTTATCGATACCTCCTTCAAGAGTCCGCTCTAGTGGAGTGAGAGCTGTGCCACCATTATTCGGTGTATTGGTATAGTAGCCTGCACTACCTCTGAAATTATCCAGAAACAGTGAAGAATTATCGAACTGATCAGCTGCATCGCTGACACCGAGAGTTAACCAGCCATGCCAGGTCTGTGGAAAAGTAACAGTAAAAGTTTTCCACCCTGTGTTGGCTGGAGGTGGTGAAACAGGATCCAGAAAAGTAGTGAACGGGGTTGCGTTAGCTGTAGTAATCCAGAGGCTGGCGTAGAGTAATATAAATTTTAATGGTTGTTTCATGATTAGTTTCTCCTTAAACCACTAGTTATTGATTATTGTTTTTTAATCTGAACAGACTTACGATCGCGGTTCCAAATAGCCAGAAAGCCGGAGGAACAGGTACGGGAGAGGGCGATGTACGGATCAGATAGGTGCCCAGTGAAGAATTCGAGATTGAAACACCTTGCCAACCTGTCAGATCAAAGGATGCTCTAACCCCAGATGGATGGGCAGGAAGTGTACTTCCTATTCCATAGGTGAACTGAGGAGGTGTTCCTGATGGAATGGTCACAGATAAATTTTGATTACTGATACGCCCAACGGCCAACTCTGTTATTGATGATGGATTCAGGCAAGTGCCTGTGGGACAAAAAAAATCCCGGATATCACGTGCAGCCTGGATCTGATTAGCATCAGTCGAGTTATGAATTATTCCCTCAGTCACACTCAGGCTAAACATGTTGGCCTCTGAGGCAACATGCCAGCCACTAAAATCACCACCTGGCGCTGTTTCTGCTACAACGTTTGTATAAGTGCGATTAGTCGTAAAGTCTAAGCGCAGAAAGTCAGTATTGTGAGCTGCATCTCTGAGAACAGATCCAACACCAAAGGCAGGATCATCAACGATCTGTGCAGTGATCGCTTGAGTTGAAAGGCTTGTTGTTAATGATATGAATAGTATGGCTGTTTTTATGAGTCCACGATTAAGCGACTGGGGCCTGAGATCACGGAATTTTTTCATGTTCTTCTCCTTTTCTTATATGTGTTATCTATATAAGCGCAAAAGGAAAAAGAAACAGCTCATTTATTTTTTTTGTAAGAAATCACTCCTGATTTCTTAAGGAAGCTGAATAGAAAGAGACTGACGTTATTTAGAGCTTAACTGGACTTCAGCCGAGACCGGTACAGGGGGATCAATTAACTGATAAGCCTTTTCGCAGTTGAATGCTTTGATCCAATTTTCTCGTGTATACAAGGTATCATTTTTCAGGCCGGAATAACGCACTAATTCCCATTGCGGAGAAAGTGCATTGGGGTATTCTTGAACAATTGATTGAGCAATTTCACGTGCCTGAAAGAGTCTGGACCTGGCATCGGCAACAGGTTTTCCTCTGATCAAGCCAATACAGGCCAAGGCATAATTTGCCCGACTGACACGTCTACGATCACGCCAAAAAGGTTTATTTTGGTACTTTTGCAAAGCTTGATGATAGGCATGTTCGGCGGCAGGGTAGTTTTGACTGGCCAATTCGAAGGCGGCTTTTTCATCCAGAAAAAAATTATAGATACGTTTGTTATGTTCACGCTCATAATCACTTGTTTCTTCATTACTTTGCAACAACAATTTTTCAACCATTCGAAAATCTTCATCTGCGGATCGTAGCTGTCCAAGGCGGGTATGCAGATGAGCAATCGCAAGACATTGAACAGCTAACTGACCATATTCATACAGATTGTTTGGCTGTAGTTGATTTAGCCAGTCGCGAGTCTTGAGTAACTTGGCAAGCCCCTGTTTGGTTTTACCATCGAGAAAGACCATTTGTGCAACAAGCATCCGCTGGGCTTTGGCATATTGCATGGCGATGGAAAAATTTTCTGGATCAAGAGCCAATATTTCCTGATAGAGCACTAACGCTTGCTGCAAATGTTTGCGGCTGCGTTGAAACTCACCCAGATGTAAATGAAAAAGATGGCCGAGGAGTTCACCAAGCTTCAAATGTGCGTCGGCCATGATACGAGTGAGATGCTGATCTTTAGTTTGTCCCTCTGATAGTTTTTCTAATCGGTTGAGGGTGTTTTCAGTCCCTGTAATCCTGGCCTGTGTAGAACCTTTTAACTTCTCCAGGCGGTCATCCAGTTCTTTCAGTGTCGCATCGACCTGTGCAACAATTGTCGCCTGAGTTTGTTCAGTTTTTTGCTGTTGTCCATGCAAACTGATCGCCATTCCTGTAACCAGTAGTAGTATTGTTCCCGCAACAATAGAATATCGATTTCTGAGTAACCATTTTTGTATACGATAGACTGGGACGTTCTCCATCGCCAGCAGAGGCAGTTGATCAAACCAACGGAACAGATCGGCATTTAGTTTATCAACACTATGATATCGGAGAGTTGTATCAGGGTGGGTTGCTTTTAGAAAAACGGCTTTCATTTCCTGACTGAGTTGTGACTCAATGAGGCTATAATTTACATCGAACACCGTTTCAGAAGTATGTTGTATTTCTGGTTTATGGCCTGTGAGTAATACGCCCAGCAATACACCCAGACTGTATATATCATCAGTGACTTCGGGTGAGTGATGGTTACGTCGTTGTACACTTGCGTATTCTGGTGTCATTGCACTGAGGGTATTGG
>JALSSM010000050.1 GCA_026984275.1 Gammaproteobacteria bacterium | reverse complement strand
CCAATTAAAAAAATAATGACAAAAGAACAACTACTCAATTTAATAAAAAATAAGCCTGCGTCTGTCGAATTCCAACAGGTAATGGAAGTCATTGATCAAAACTACCACTACACGCCAACCCGTTTTAGTAATGGCGATATCATTAATGAAAGTGGAACAAATGAAGGATCATGTAAAATATTTTCATTCGGAAAGCTGAATAATCTTACTGAACGGGACACGCTGACCTGTTTTGGTGCCTATTACCGTGAAGATGTATTACAGCATCCTGACAGAACGGATCATGCCAATATTCGGACATTCATTCAGCAAGGCTGGGATGGTATACAGTTCGACTCCCCTGCCCTGACAGAAAAATAGTTAATCAATATGAATAAAAGCCTGATCACGAATCTGCTTGCACTGGCGCTGGTGATTACCGGATTTCTATCACCTGTGTACGCCGACGTCATTCTTTCCATTGGCCTGTTTGCGCTCTCTGGTGCAATCACCAACTGGCTTGCGATCCATATGTTATTCGAGAAAATACCTTTTCTTTATGGATCTGGTGTGATCCCCAACCAGTTTGAAGAGTTCAAAACGGGGATCAAAGATATCATCATGCACCAGTTTTTTACCACTGAAAATATTCAGCGTTTTATAAAATCGGAAGAAGATTCTGCCGGTAAAGTCATGAGCTTCACACCCATACTGGATGCTGTTGATTACGACAAGATTTTTCAGTCATTGATCGATGCCATCAATGCCTCTTCACTTGGCTCAATGCTGGCGATGGTCGGTGGCGCCGAAGCACTGGAACCATTACGAGAACCTGTCTCAGACAAAATGCGTGCAACATTAAAAGATATGACGGAAAGCGAAGGTTTTCGAAAAGCAATACATGCCAGCCTCAATACACAAAAACTCGGTGATGATATTACTGACAATATTGAGCGCATTGTCGATGCCCGTCTGGATGAACTGACACCACAAATGGTCAAGGAGATCATCCAGGAAATAATCCGTAAACACCTCGGCTGGCTGGTCGTCTGGGGAGGTGTTTTTGGTGGATTGATCGGACTACTGGCATCATTCATAAAATGATTCTACTCACATGATCCTGGAAGGACTGACTTCCCTGCAAAGAAACGTCTTGGTCATGATATTGATCAACGCATTGACCACGCCCTTAATGTTGTCCTCAGTCAATGTCGCGCTGCCTTCCATTGCAACAGATCTCAGTATGAACGCAGTACAATTAAGCTGGATCCCCATGGCCTATCTCATGGCTGGTGCCATGTTCGTGCTGATCTTTGGCCGACTTGCAGACATGTTCGGTCGTAAGAAAGTTTTTCTGATCGGAACCAGCTGTGCCGTGATCACTTCAATAGGTGCCGCACTCTCCACTTCCGGTGAGTTTCTGATCCTGTTCCGTTTCCTGCAGGGGATCAGCGCAGCCATGCTCTATGCGACACAAGCGGCGATCATCTCATCCGTTTTTCCTCCAGCTAAACGGGGTGCAGCAATTGGCATTATGATTTCAACATTGTATTTTGGCCTGGCCGCAGGGCCCTTTGTCGGTGGTATTCTCATCGAACAGTTCGGATGGCAGGCCTGTTTTATTTTTCAAATCCCTTTGGTTCTGATCGTGCTGTATCTTGGTCTGATCAAAATACAAGCTGACTGGGACGACCATGAAGTAGTTCATACAATCCGCGATCTCGATGTAAAAGGTGCAACCATCTATGCCCTGTCGATTGCAGCTCTTGCGATCGGTGTTTCTACATTACCCAACACGTCGAGCTACATCCTTTTTATTCTTGGCCTCACTGGATTCTGGGTTTTTATAAAAATTGAAAAAGTCGTCGATCACCCTGTCCTCGACCTAAGCCTGTTCTCAGACAACCGTATTTTCACCCTGTCCTGTCTTGCCTCTTTTCTGATGTACACAGCGACATTCGCCAATGTCGTGCTGGTCAGTCTTTATTTACAATATCTGAAAGGATACCCGGCCAGCACAGCGGGATTGGTTATGATGACCCAGCCTTTAATCATGGCACTTTTCTCACCACTTGCAGGAAGGCTTTCTGATCGTATTGAACCACGAGTTCTCGCTTCTTATGGTATTGCATTAACGATCATTGGACTTATCTTATTAGCATCAATGAATAGTCATTCATCAACTTATATCCTGATCACCGCACTCATTATCACAGGCGCCGGTTTTGGATTATTCTCATCACCCAACACCAACGCGATCATGGGCGCTGTTGAAAAAAAGCAGTATGGAATTGCTGCAGGGACGAACGCAACGATGCGCGTGGTTGGTCAAATGGCAAGCATGATCATGGTCACCCTGATTATGACTTTAATGATCGGTCCGGTAGAAATTGCACCAGAAAATTATGCTCAACTACAAAATGTGATCAGGATTACATTCGTGCTCGCAGCTTTGATCTGTTTGCCCGGAATCTACTTCTCTCTGTCGCGCGGTAAAATGCATCGGTAAATGAGCTAATGTTGATGACCACCTTCACCATGAACATGTCCATGCGCGATTTCTTCTTCGCTGGCATCACGAATATCCATCACTTCCAGTTCAAAAGTTAAGGTCTTACCCGCCAGCGGATGGTTTGAATCGATATCCACAACAGTACGCCCAACTTTGACCAGCGTCGCATCTCTGGGGCCATTTTTTGTACTCAGCTGGATCGCCATTCCTGGCCTCAACTTACCTTTGGTCAGCACATATTTTTTCGGCACTCGAACTGCTTCGACTTCGTTTCTGGGTCCGTAAGCTTTTTCAGGCGGCAAGGTCACAGTCACCATATCACCCTTTAATTTACCATCCAGTGCTTCTTCCAGGCCAGGCATCATGGCCTGATGTCCATGCAGATAAACCGCCGGTTCAGTCTCACGTGAATCTTCGATCAACGGTTGATCAGGTTCATTCAACCGGTAGTGAAAAGTGACAACTTTATTTTTTTCGATCGTCATGTATTCCGTCCTTTATTATTTGCACGAGATAATATCAAAAAATCAGGATCAAAGAGAGACATAACAAATCAAAAACGATACTCTTATCCAAAATCTATCAGGACTAACTCAAACAACGATGCGTGAAGTAGAAATAAACCGGGAGCCAGTTGAGCTCTATAAAATCTTAAAATTTGAAGGTATGGTTCCTAGTGGTGGCGAAGCAAAATTGGTGATCGCAAACGGAATGGTCAAACTTAATGGAAAAGTTGAAACACAAAAGCGCAAGAAAATCATGTCTGGTGATATGATTGAATTTAATAATGAAGCGATCCTCATCATAAAGAAAACAGAAAATTAAACATGGCGATAACAGACAATCTCAAACCAGAAGAATATCAGGCCGTGATCGGCCCTGCCTTACATGCAGCTGCAGATATTGCCGCAGCACGGGGCGATCCTGATCTCTTTAATGATCTGTCTTCCATGCTGGCCCTGATGACGCTGGTGCGAGATCTCGCTGATCTTTACCAACATCACTGGGGTGCTTTGGGTCAGATCTCGGCATCTGAAATTTTTGAAGCCGCTCCATTTGCCGCTTGTGTCATTGTCTTACAGGAACAGGAACTCCCACCAGAATCAATCACAGCAATGACACAGGCACTGGATGATGCCAATACAATCCTGCGTAAAGAGAACCTGCTCGGTCGTGAAAGAGTGGAAGTACAAAAAGCATGGGATGCCTTTCTGGATCAGAATCCGGAGCTGGGGCATACTCATTTGAAACAGGCAGCACGATCCGTCACCAACATCATCGATACCTGGGAAGTCCATCAACAAGTCAAACAATAAAGCAGGTGCATCAACGTTATGAACAAAATACTCGCATTCGCTGGCAGTAGCCGCATCGATTCTGTTAATAAAAAGCTCATCAAAATTGCTGTGCAAGGTGCACAAGAAGCGGGGGCTGAAGTCACCTTGATCGATCTTCTCGATTACCCAATGCCGATCTATAACGGTGATCTGGAAGATAAAGATGGTTTGCCTGAACATGCCCGGACATTTAAAAAATTATTGACCAGTCACGACGGTATTCTGATCGCTTCACCGGAATACAATAGCACCTTCCCTGCCCTCTTGAAAAATGCCATCGACTGGGCTTCAAGAGCAGAATCTCCTGACGAGCCCCGACTTTCTGCCTTTCGTAATAAAATCGCTGGGATCATGTGTGCCACACCCGGTGGATCCGGCGGTATGAAAGGCTTATTATTTTTAAGGCTCCAGCTTGAATATATCGGTGTGATCGTATTACCCAATCAACAATCTGTTTCGAATGCCTATCATGCCTTTGATGATCAGGAAAATCTGATCGATGAAAGTAAACAGAAAGCCGTTAAAAGTGTCGGTGCTGATCTGGCGAAGACTCTGAGCAAAATGAATCATGCTTGACGTCCAGTATTATAACTTCATTCATAAGATCCTTCGCAACACCGGCTCAGAATGACAGGCTACAAAAGAAAAGAAGTGTCATCCTGAGCAGAGCGAAGGATCTCTAAACGAAGCCGGAATACCAGACCACTACAATAAGAAGTTCGAGCTATAATTATCATCAGAAAATAAAACAATGAAAACCCTATACCCCGAAATCCCCGGTCCCATCGTCCATCATTTAAAAGTCAATTCGAAGCATAAACTCTATGTAGAAGAATGCGGTAACCCGTCTGGTATTCCGATCATTTTTTTACACGGTGGCCCGGGCTCTGGATGTCAGCCCTATCATCGACAATTTTTTGATCCGAAAAAATACCGGATCATTCTTTTCGATCAACGCGGTTGTGGACGATCAAAACCACATGGTTGCCTGGAAGAAAACACCACCCATGATCTGATCGCCGATATGGAAACCATCCGGCAAACACTCAACATCGACAAGTGGGTTTTGTTTGGTGGATCATGGGGTGTCACACTCGCCCTGCTCTACGCAGAAACCTTTCCTG
>JALSSM010000049.1 GCA_026984275.1 Gammaproteobacteria bacterium | reverse complement strand
ACAGATCGACCTGGCCAACCCGTTCATGTAAATTCCTTTTTATTCAGCGACTGTTCCACCCTTTGCATTACATTCTTCTGCAGTCAATTTAAGAAATCCCTGTCCTTTACAGGCATTCTTCCCTGCACACGCATTGTTTGCAGTTGCACAGGCGCCCTGGCCTTTACACTCATTGACACCCTGACAATGCACTGTTGCCGTAGAAGATTCAGACGGTGCTGTCTCCTCACCTGCATAAACACTGGCAGTAGTAAGTAATGTTGCAGCCGCAATAGCAAGCATTGAACCTGTTAGATTTACGTTTTTCATAGATCTTATTCCTCGCTTATGTGAATGGTTTAATGGAGGCCTATTGAATGTTCGAATGAACTCAAAATTTTCTTCAAAGATTATAAGTTTGAAGAAATCCTCACGCTTAATGCGACACATGTTCAGAATAATGGTTCAAAAAACTTTTTTTCTGGTGAGAGCTTTTCTATCTCGACCTCCTTCTCGACTGTTTGATAGCCCGGTTCTATTTTTACTATAAGTAATGAGAAGATTTAATGATCGATTCTGTATCTGATTTTCATTTTGGACAAACGGAGACAAGATAATGAGGAGGTTGCTAGTTTAAGATCAGATTAAAAAAACGGATCGGAGTATCTCCGATCCGTTTACATTTTAGTCTAGCCTACTGTACCACCTTTCGCTTCACATTCTTCGGCAGTGAGTTCAATGAAACCCTGTCCTTTACAGGCGTTCTGTCCACCACAAGCATTATTTGCCGTAGCGCAGGCACCCTGTCCCTTGCATTCATTGACACCATTACAGTGTACTTTTGCGGTTGATGCGGCGGAAGCTGGTTCGGAAGAAGACATTGTGTTGGTACATCCAGTTGTTATCAAGGTTGCTGCAGCTACAGCAAGTATTGATCCTGTCAGATTTAGATTTTTCATTTTTATTACTCCTCTGTCTGTTAAGTTACATGATTAATATGAAGAGTGTCTGATATTCTCAAATATAAAAGTTCAAATACTCCGCACACAATTGGGACAAAAGAGCTAACAGGAAGTTCTTACACAAGATTTATTCTGATGCCGCATTAAGGACATCAACTCCTTCAGGTGGAGTAAAATTGAAAAGCGATTGATCAAGTTTCTGGTTTCTTTTTTGATCAGAAAAAATAATCCGGGTTAATTGCCCAAAATTATCGCGAAGCTCCATTACTTTCAGGTTCGCATTGTCAAAGGCAAGTCGAATATCGGCGTATTGCTTATCCTGTTCTTTGGGCTTTAAGAGGAACCACTCCAGCCTTTCTTTACCGGATGTAGCAGGCAACTTATTAACAACAAATTCCTCACTGATTTCCACTTCATTGCTCAGTAACAAAGCAGGACTATCAGCCAGGATTTCATTCATATCTCTGACGGTTACCTGTTCCAGATCCTTGTCATAAATCCAGATTTTTTTACCATCAGCAATAATAGATTGCTCATAGGGTTTTACATAGTCCCAACGGAATTTCCCAGGTCGTGACAGAGAGAATTTACCATTCGACAATTCTTGTAGTTCATTTGATTCAGAAATGAGTGATTGCTCAAAACTGGCTTCAAATGTGGTGATGTCATTAAGATATTTTTCGAGGATCGTTTTAGCTTCTTCTGCGAAAACTTGTCCTGTAAAAAAAAATAATGACAGTGACAGATAAATAATTTTTTTCATATTCTACTCTGGATCAGTTTATAAAGACTGTTCAATACTGCCTGACAAAATGTTAACCGGAAATTAACGGAAGGATTCAGTGATCAGAAACCTGATGACTTAGTCAATTGGTGGAGGTGGTGGTGCGATAACTTCCCGTCCGCCACTTGCAGACGATTCAGAAACTACACCATCTCTTTCCATTTGTTCGATCATGCGTGCAGCACGATTATAACCAACTTTGAGTCTCCGTTGTACATAAGAAATGGATGCCTTTCTTGATTCTGTCACTATTGCTACAGCTTCATCATACAAGGCATCCAGTTCCTCACCGCCGTCTGGAGACATTCCAGGAATATCACTGGCTTCTGATGGACCTTCAAGTATCGCATCAATATATTCCGGTTCACCATGTTCTTTGAGATAAGAAACCACTTCATGAACTTCTTCATCAGATACAAATGCACCATGAACGCGATTTGGCAATCCCGTCCCAGGTGCAAGATAGAGCATATCACCATGACCCAGAAGATTTTCTGCGCCCATCTGATCAAGGATGGTACGTGAATCAACGCGAGATGAAACCTGGAAGGCAACACGTGTTGGTATATTAGCCTTGATCAAGCCAGTAATGACATCGACTGAGGGCCTTTGTGTAGCGAGTATCAAATGGATACCGGCTGCTCTGGCTTTTTGTGCCAATCGTGCGATCAGTTCTTCTACTTTCTTGCCTGTGGTCATCATCATGTCAGCCAATTCATCGACGATCACAACGATGTTCGGCATTGTTTCCAGCATTACTGGGGCTTCACCTTCGGCTGGTTTTTCTGCAAACGGATCAGGGAAAGGCAGTTTTTTCTTGATCGCATCTTCTATTTTTTTGTTATAACCAGCAAGGTTTCTGACACCCAGATGCGCCATTAATTTATAACGTCGTTCCATTTCTGCAACCGACCAGCGCAATGCATTGGCGGCTTCTTTCATGTCAGTCACGACCGGCGCCAATAAATGTGGAATCCCTTCATAGACAGATAATTCCAGCATCTTCGGATCGATCATGATCAGGCGAACATCTTTGGCCGTCGCTTTGTATAACAGGCTAAGAATCATGGCGTTCAATGCCACTGATTTACCTGACCCAGTTGTTCCCGCCACCAGTAGATGTGGCATTTTCATCAGATCAGCAACAACCGGGTGACCACTGATATCCTTACCAAGACATAGGGTCAGGGCTGATGCACTGGCATCATATTGTTTCGAACTCAGGATCTCACTCAAAGCGATCAGCTCTCGTTTTTCATTCGGAATCTCAAGACCGATCACTGATTTTCCAGGAATCACTTCGACAACTCGTACACTGGTTACCGATAACGAACGTGCCAGATCTCTTGTTAGTGCAGTAATTTTACTGGCCTTGGTTCCTGCTGCTGGCTCCATCTCGAAACGGGTGATCACTGGGCCAGGAAGAACAGCTACTACATCAACGTCGACACCAAAATCTTTGAGCTTCAATTCTACCTGGCGAGACAGGGCTTCCAGCGTTTCCTTGGAATATCCTCCAATTTTTGGCGGCGCTTCATCAAGTAATCCCAGTGGTGGTAACACCGCATCTCCGGAAGGTTTGAACAACGTTGCCTGTTTTTCAACTTCAACCCTTTCTCCAACCTCAAAACTGGAAATTTTGGGCTCTATTTTTCTTTTGGGTCGTTTAACCGCTTTTTTCTTTTCTTCCTTCAGGGCCACTTCACGGACTTTTTTTGCTTTTCTTCCTTCAGAAATATCTTCAAAGAGTGATAATTTATCTTTTGCCCACTCATATAATGCAAGCGTGTAATAGCCTACCGTATCCATTAACCATAACCATGACAGACCCGTTAGTAACGTAATGCCAGTCAGAAATAGTGCCAGCATAAGTAAGGTAGCACCTGATCCACCAAAAGAGGAAACAAGACTATTACCCACCACATCACCGAGGATTCCACCACCTTCAACACCTCGAAGTCGATACCAGGCCAAGCCACATCCAAAGGTAAAGACCAGCAATAATCCTGCAAAACGAGTGGCTACATGAAAATAATCTGGAAATTCCTGATCCCTGTCCTGATACATCAACCAGCCAAAATAAGCGATAATCAAAGGAAACAAATAGGCCAGATGACCAAACAAATAGAGTAACAGGTCAGATAACCAGGCACCCACAACGCCTCCACCATTGACAATTTCTTTATGTGAACCAGTAAAAGTCCAGCTGGGATCGCCTGAATTATGTGTCGCAAGACTCAGCAGGAAAAACAGGGCAATTGCACCGAAGATAATCAGTGCACCTTCCTGTAATCTATGCAGGAAAGATCCACTGAATTCCCTGTTAAAAGCAATGGATGGAGCTGGTTTTCTTTTAATTGCTTGTGCCAAGATATAACCTTCTATACTTAAGATTAATAAAATATTAACCTGATTTATTCAAAAAGCAAGTTAATTAATTGTTTATATACTGTTTTTTACTATATTTTTGACTCCAGTGAATAGGACTGAAAATGGCCAGAATCAAAATAGAATACCCTGAAACAACGCTGTTCACCCATGATCTTTCTGTTCGCATCACGGATCTGAATTATGGAAATCACCTCGCCCATGACAGTCTGATCTCACTTCTCCACGAAGCTCGCGCACAATTTTTCGTTGCTCATCATATGCAGGAACATAATATTGATGGTGCCGGGATTATTGTTGCTGATCTCGCTGTTGCCTATAAAGCAGAAGCTCACTTTGGACAAATCATTCAAATTGAGATTGCTCTGGATGATTTCACCAGAAAAGGTTGTGACATGCTTTATCGCATGACTTGCAAAGAATCAGCCACGGTTATAGCCGTTGCAAAAACAGGGCTTGTTTTCTTTGACTATAAAACGAAAAAACCTGTCTTTATTCCAGAGTCATTTCTTAGAGTCGCCAATAAAACTTAAAGATTCAGGGGACAACCTTCTGGAGTACCAATAGACGCACCTGCACGTTGTAAAATCGAAAGATCTTTTTCAACTTCCACATAAGAGTGTTCTGCTACTACTCTATCAATGGTGCATGTACAGGTTTTCTCCAGTTCAGGAACAATTTCCTGATCGAGGCCTGTTTGGACTTCAGGTGGTAATGGATCAGATTCAGAAAGTCCTGCCTGCTGCTTATAGTTAGCAACAACATTTTCTTTTATGGAATCCACACAGCCAGAAACCATTCTGGATTGATACTCTTCCGTCCATCCTGAATCAGCAGCATAGGAA
>JALSSM010000048.1 GCA_026984275.1 Gammaproteobacteria bacterium | reverse complement strand
AGGGATCTTTATAGTGTCGGTGAAGAAATCGCCAATGCCCTGACACATGGTATTGGTGCCTTACTGGGTGTGGTGGCGCTGACACTGATGATCGTCATGTCGGCCAGATATTCTGATGCAGCCAGACTGATCAGCGCTTTGATCTATGGTTCCAGTCTGGTTCTGTTATATCTGACATCCACGCTATATCACAGCATCCAGTCCCCTCGAGCTAAAAAACTTTTCCAGATCCTTGATCACTGTGCGATTTATATTCTGATAGCTGGAACCTACACACCTTTTATGCTGATCAGTCTGAAAGGAACATGGGGATACTCACTGTTGGTTGCCATCTGGAGTCTGGCCATATTCGGTATTGTTTTTAAAGCTATTTTTCATGATCGCTATGCCAAAGTATCATTATTCACTTACCTGGCGATGGGATGGTTATGTGTTTTAGTCGGTGGTGAAATGCTGACAAAAATCCCTGCTGGCGGACTATGGTTCCTGTTAGCCGGTGGACTTGCTTACACATTCGGAACGATCTTCTTTGCAATGGAACGTCTCCCCTATAATCACGCGATCTGGCATCTGTTTGTACTTGCGGGTAGTGTCTTTCACTTTTTTGCGATCTACCAATATGTGTTGCCTTCTGAAGTGGCTGTGTAAGGTTTAATTTTTCCGTTTTTTCTTAAAGCTCAATCCCTTTTTGAGCCTGTATGCCTGATTGAAAAGCGTGTTTGATCAGTTTCACTTCACTTACTGTATCAGCCGCTTCAATCAGTTTTTCCGGTGCACCGCGCCCCGTGATGATCACATGTTGTCGATAAGGCCGTGAGTTTAGATCTTCTAATACTTTATCCAGATCCAGATATTCCATATTTAAAACAATATTCAGTTCGTCCAGTACGATCAGATCAAATTCGGGATTTGCCAACATGGATTTGGCAATATTCCAGCCACGTTCAGCGGTAGCGATATCACCTTCGCGATCCTGCGTGTTCCAGGTGTAACCATCACCAGTCACATGGTACTCAACTTCTTCCGGGAATCGCTTAAAAAAACGTTCTTCACCGGTACTCATGGCACCTTTAATAAACTGCACGACCCCACAATGCATTTTATGCCCCAGTGCCCGTGCCACCATGCCGAAAGCTGAACTGCTTTTGCCTTTACCATCACCAGTGAGGATCAGGATCAAACCTTTTTTGTCTTTTGCCTGTTTGATGCGTTTATCAACGGCTTCTTTTTGTTCCTGCATTTTTTGTTTGTGATCATTCATAGTGAGGTATTATAAGGCACATTTTTTTCAGAGTGACTATTTTGAAACAATTAATTCTGGGTGGTGTGCGATCAGGCAAAAGCCGATTGGCAGAAAAAATAGCCTTATCAACGGATAAACCGGTGACGTATATCGCCACAGCCAGAGCAATGGACTCGGTAAACGATGATGAAATGCGTGATCGTATTCGATCACATCAGGCCAGCCGTCCTTCGGAATGGGCACTGATCGAAGAACCGATCAGACTTGGCGAGGTGATCAAAACACAGGCAAAGTCCGATCAATGTTTACTGATCGATTGTCTGACCTTGTGGATGACTAATTTATTATGTGCCGATGATGAATTGCTTTTTCGGCAGGAAGTTGATCATCTTTTTACCGAACTTGAAGCAGCAAAAGGTGAGATCATTCTTGTCAGCAATGAGACAGGTCTGGGGGTTGTTCCAATGGGTGAATTATCCAGGCGGTTTTGTGATGAGACAGGTGTTTTACATCAATCAGTTGCCAGAATTTGTGATCGTGTGATCATGACGATTGCTGGATTGCCACAAGTGCTAAAAGGAGAAAAAATTGAGTTTTGACTGGTTAGAAAACCCTATAAAAAAAAGTGATCAGGCTATTTTCAAACAGGCCTCTGATCATCAAAATCAGCTCACCAAGCCACCCGGATCATTGGGTAAACTGGAAACATTAGCGATCAGGCTCGCCGTGATGCAGGGCAGGGTTGACCCTGAAATAAACAAGATAAACATCACAGTTTTTGCCGCCGATCATGGTATTGCCGAAGAGGGCGTTTCGGCCTTTCCGCAATCGGTGACACTGGACATGATCAGAAACTTTTCGGCCGGAGGAGCGGCGATCTGCCTGATCGCAAAACAACTGGGTGCGAGGCTGGATGTTATGAACCTGGGCACAGTGGAAGATGCGGGTGATTTACCAGGCGTAAAAAGCCGGAGACTTGGATCGGGTACAGCAAATTTCAGCCAGACCGCTGCAATGACAAAAGAACAACTAAAATCAGCACTCCTGATCGGACAGGAGGTTGCAATAGAAGCAAAAAAATCGGCTACCGATCTTTTTATTGGTGGTGAAATGGGTATAGCAAATACCACATCAGCAACAGCGATCGCCTGTGCAATTCTAGATCAGAAACCAAATAAGTTGACTGGTCCTGGAACCGGTCTTGATGACGAAGGAATTATGCACAAAATCAATATTATCGAACAAGCTTTACAGCATCATTCTGACAAGATAAACGATCAGCCAATAGAAACCCTTCGTCATTTTGGTGGTTTCGAGATCGCCGCGTTAGTGGGGGCTTATGTTGCTTGCGGGCAGCAAGGTTTACCTGTTTTGATCGATGGGTTTATCACCAGTGTCGCCGCTTTGCTTGCCTGTCAAATTCAACCCGATCTGAAAGATTGGCTAATCTTCAGTCATGCCTCAGCAGAGCCAGGTCATCAACTCATTATGGAGGCAATGGATGCTGGGCCTATTCTCGATCTGCACATGAGACTGGGTGAGGGCAGTGGTGCTGGTGTAACGGTGCCACTCTTACGCATGGCCTGCGATCTGCACAATAAAATGGCAACCTTTGCAGATGCAGGTGTTGCCGGAAAAATCAGGTAATTATGTTTCGGGCATTCCTGATCGCTGTTCAGTTTCTCACCTGTATCCCGATCACGATCAAAGGTGAAATCAAACCAGAAGATAATGGACGCGCATTATTATTCTATCCCTTGGTTGGGCTCATTATTGGACTTGTTCTTTATAGTTTTTCGTTAGTTTTAGAACCTTCAAACCTGACTGCCGCGATCATATTAACACTCTGGATCATTCTTACCGGAGCATTGCACCTTGATGGACTCGCCGATAGTGCGGATGCTTGGATGGGCGGGCATTCCGATCCGGATCGAACATTAATAATCATGAAAGATCCATCCAGTGGTGCCATTGCGGTCGTCACTTTAATTCTTGTTTTGTTAATCAAATGGACAGCCATACAAAGTTTGATTACAACAGATAACTTCCTGATCGTCTTCTCACCCGTGATCGCCAGAATGATGGTCATTGGCCTGATCATGACGACCCCCTACGTGCGAGAAACAGGTCTCGGTGCAGATATGAAAAAATATCTACCTGTTAAAATGCTGAACTGGGTGATATCAGGTTTTACGTTTTTACTGTTGTTAATGAATTGGCAAGTGACCATCATGTCTCTGCTGACAGCCATTATAATTATGCTGGTTCTAAGGCAAATAATGCTAAAAAGAATAAAAGGTTTTACAGGTGATACTGCAGGTGCTTTGATCGAAATAGTTGAACTGACTGTACTGGTTTTACTGGTCGCAATTCGATAAAGACAGGGGGCATGGTGGATTAGATAGCGTGTCTTGTATGCACGAATATTCCTTGAGCCGAAAATTATTTTTTTTCTTTTACATATAAAAACACCAGACATGCTTCAACGACAGACAGGACGAAAAAAGTAAAACTTGTCACCCACTTTATCTTTTCCTCCTGTTCTTCAGTTGGATAAAATTCAAGAGAGCCATTTAGAAAAAATGATATATCCAGAACCATTAACGCAGCGACAATGATTATTGTAGCCAGGATGATCCACTTTAAGCAGGGTTTCGTGGGGATGCCCCAGAACCTGCCCTCATTTTTATGAGCGGAAAACATACCCAACAGAACCTGGCATGGCGATAGTTGAGGTTGAGCTAATTATAGCTATAAAAAATCGTTCCAAATCTATCTCCTGAGCCTATAACGTTTGAAATAAGCGGCGTGTTCTTTATACCCGCTTAATAGACTTGCTATGTGTTTTATTGCTAATATGTGTACACATATAGCATATTATACACATGGGTGATTGCAATGCGAACTAATATTGAAATTGATGATAACTTAATGACAGATGCATTAAAAGCAACCGGTTTAAAGACTAAAAAGGAAGCTGTTGAATTAGGGCTTAAGGCATTAATTAAACTGAACAAACAGGCATCTATTCGTGAGCTTAGAGGTAAGTTGAAATGGGAGGGTGACCTGGATGAAATGAGAGCTAAAAAATGATTTTAGTTGATTCGAGTGTTTGGATTGATTTTTTTAATGGCGCGGTATGTGCTGAAACAGATAAATTGAATGAAATACTTGGACTTGAAGAGATTGTAATTGGGGATCTCATACTGGCTGAGGTGCTACAAGGATTTAGAAGTGATACCGATTATAAAGCCGCTAAAAATATTTTAACATCCTTGACTGTTTATGATTTATTGGGGAAAGACATGGCTATTAGAAGTGCTAATAATTTTAGAAAGCTACGAAAAAAAGGAATTACTATCAGAAAGACGGCAGATGTAATTATTGCTACTTATTGTATTGAAAACAAAATACCGTTGTTATTTACAGATAAAGATTTTGTACCTTTCGTAGATAATTTAAGACTGAAATCTGCTTATTGATTTTTATACATAACAACCAAGCTGTGCGGCACAAACGAAGTGCAGCGTAGTTTGCGTTCGAACGAGTGCCTTGATACCCATAGAGGCCTCCCCCTTCTATTTCAGGCTTGGGAGGTTACCCTACCATCCTACCAGTGACAGATTGTCCTGCAACAAAGGAGGAAACCTCAATGAAATTCTACACCAAAAATCATCAGTATTATTCTGGCATCGATCTGCATGCCCGTTGTCTTTAATCTCTGTATTCTGAATCAGCAA
>JALSSM010000047.1 GCA_026984275.1 Gammaproteobacteria bacterium | reverse complement strand
CTGGGCTGTCAGATTGATTTTTTTTCTTAGGAAGGGCAATGAATTCTCGTTAATTGCATTGTAGGCAACCTTTCTCTGGAAATAAGGATTTTCCGGATGGGTGAAAATATTATGATCAATCGTGGTTATCAGATCACTGACATCTGTACCGAGAATACGGATCTTCTCATCCAGATTTTGTTTCGGAATATACGCATTTTTTACCAGCTTTATTTTACCCTGATCAGATTGTTCGATCGCACCAACACGCAATAACTCATCAGCAACAGCACCCGAAGGAATATCACCACTATAGCGTTTCACCAGTACTTTAAAGCTATGGTTATCACCATCAAGGGACAGCTCGGCAGGTTGACCAGCGGCCTGAAAATCAGGATCTCTGATCCAGCCAGAGATAACTCTTGCTGCACGATTATATTGCTGTGTCATAGCCGCCAGATCGATGGCTTCGAGAGATTTTACGCGTGAAACTTCTTTTCGATTAAGCCCCGTCAGAGTAGAGATACGCGAAACTGATTGCTTCTTCCCGGGGATAACAAACTCTTTCTCGGCAATTTCCACATAGAGTTTTTTCAGTAACTCACTCAGCGCATCAAACGCGATCCCATTGCGCAATAGCACTCGAACCAGAGGTTTCAGGAGTTTTGTTAT
Source organism: Gammaproteobacteria bacterium (assembly GCA_026984275.1). GTDB lineage: Bacteria > Pseudomonadota > Gammaproteobacteria > CAJXQU01 > CAJXQU01 > CAJXQU01. The sequence continues at coordinate 4,338 of JALSSM010000047.1, read as the reverse complement.
TGCCTGCGTCAGAACCCATTGGGTATTACTCATAGATGAGATTCTAATATATTGGGCTTGATTTATCAAAATATTGGTCTATTATTCCCAATTATTGTAGGTGGGAAAATATTCCCAATATTTGAATTGTTACTATTAAAGGAGAATGAAATGTCTAACGTTAAACAATTAATCAAAATCTCAGTCCTGGTCTTTCTAACTGGATGTTCACAACATATACAAACAACCTCAGGCCGTGCATATCTGGAAAAATATGATGCAATGAATGATTATTCACCAGATAGGCAGAATTCGGCTATCCAGGATTCACAGGATATTAATCAACTGATCAGACAAGCAGCGGCTGTTGAACCTGTATTAACGTTTCCAGCAAGAATTGGAATAGCACGAATTGATTCAGGCTTTCTTTCTACGATTCCAACAGATGAGTTGGAAGCGTGGGGTAAAATCAGACAAAATTTGGGGAAGGATTTTGGTGAATTTATTCCTGTGAATCCAATGATCGCGAATATGGTGGCTAAGTCATTCGATTATGAGGGTGAGTATAAACAACATCAACAGATGATCGATGTGGTGAACAAAGTCCGTTTAGGTGCGGCACGTCAACATCTGGATGCCGTTTTAATATACGAAGTATATAGCCGTGAAGAGAGTGATAGTAATTTGTTATCGATTGGAAACCTGACCATTATCGGAGCCTACGTATTACCCTCAAAATCAGTGACCTCAGAAGGTTATGCTAATGCTATGTTGATAGATGTTATTCAGGGTTATCCTTATGGAACAGCAGAAGCTTATCTTGATAAAAGTGAAATGACGACAACGATTGGTCAATGGAAAAAAATGGATCAGCTTTCTGATCAAATTAAGACAGAAGTGGCTAATAAGTTGGTAGTAGAAGTTGAAGATATGTTCAGGGATCTACAGCTTGAATTATTACGTAAAAGAACCCGATCATAAATAATCTGAACTCGGTATAAGTGATAGCCATCCAGCACGCATCTTTTAGCGACTCTCGGGGTTGGAGCTGCTTTCAATAGTTCGTTATTGCTGCGCCTCACCTCCTTGATAGTCACTAAAAGTAGCACTCTGGACAAAACGACCCACATGATTTCATATAACTTATTGTATCTTAACGTTTTATGGTCATCCTTATACCGAGATTACGTTAAATAGTGATCGGGAATAAACACTTCCCCGCGCATGAGTGTTCGGGCTGTTCGAAGAAGTGAAGCGTTATGAGCAATCCAGTGTCCATCAATTTTCTCGACAGAGGCACTACTCTCGATCAGCCCGGCACTATGACCTATGTGTAGAATTTCGCTGTCGTCTTCGTCTTTTTCTAAGATATCGGCAACTAATGTTCCCGGAATTGAAGCAGCAATAGCTATGGCGATTGCACCCGTACCCGTAAAGGCATGATGTAGTTTTCCCATAGAAAAGATCCGTGCACACAGATCCATTTCATTTGCTTCGAGTGAACAACCTTGAGTGGTCTGGTAAGTTTTGGCTTTGGAAACAAAAGATAGTTTCGGTGTGCCGGGTTGTTTTTCTGCCTGCTCAACTGTTTGTGCGAGGCCCATCGCTACAGCAGCAGCACAGCGGATCTTTTCTACTTTTTCCAGCAGAGCAGTATCAGAATTTATCTCATCGGGTAACTCTGTTCCTATCAGCCCAAGTGACTCAGCCGTGAGAAAAACGGTAGCATTTCCAGCATTGATCAATGACGCGGTTATCTGACAGCCATTTTCCAGGTTGAGAGATTCTGTAACATGACCAGTTGGTAGCACTGTCCCGTTCTTTGTTCCGGGTTTGATAAACTCAACCTTGATCGGTGAACCGTTATTGGGGATTCCTGCGATGGAATACTGGTCTTCATATAGCACCTGACCATCAGAAGTGGGAACATGGATGACCATTTTTTGAGAGAGATTTGTTTGCCATACCCGCACAGGTGTTATGTCAGGAAGATTAGCTCTAGAAGGATCAACTTCTACCATTCCCTGTTCTATCGCAAAAACACCCACAGCTGCAGAGAGATTTCCGCAGTTGCCCGAATAATCAATGAGCGGTTGGTCAATGGCAATATGACCAAAGGTATAATCAACGTCGAATCCCTCTTTTTCAGAAGGTTTGATCAGGACTATCTTGCTGGTGCTGGAAGTCGCTCCACCGAGTCCATCGATCTGTTTTCCATAGGGATCGGGGCTGCCGATGGCCGCCAGCAGAAGTTTATCTCTGGCGACGGGATCTTGTGGGAGGTTTTCTGAATTAAGGAATAAACCCTTACTGGTACCGCCTCGCATCCAGGTGGCAGGAATGATTGTTGTACTCATTTAGAAAGTGATCCCACTGATCAGAAAAGATCACTTTAACTCAGTCTTACTGAACAATAAAAGTAGTAAATAAAACCTCTTCAACCTTTAAATCTTTTTCAAGAAGACCAAGATGTTCATTCATCTTTTCAAGTGCCTGTGTCTGAAGTGCTTCTCTTGCTTCGGGGGAGCTTAATTCATCTTTGGATTTACTGGACAATAACATGACCAGTTCATGTCTGATCGGAGCGGCGTGATATCTAAGTCGGTCGGCCTTATCTTCACCATCTATAACAAGCTGGATTTCTGCCTTAAGATAGTGTGATGGTGCTGTTTTGTTTCCCAGATTAACGATAAATGCCGGGGAAAGATCAACATACATAGTTTCGGGTACTTTTTCTTCTTCCGCTTCATCATCACCTGCATGGACAGAGGTGAGACTCATGGAAACAAGCAACGTAATGAAAAAGATAAATAATTTTGTTTGATGCATGTTCTGAACTCTTGATTGAATATTTCACTTATCAAACTAAAAGCAATAATGAGGCCAAAAAAAAGCGGACACCAGGGTCCGCTTTTAAAATTACCAGATAGAAAGTCTATCCGTTGGCGACAGTCACTCCTATATCAGCCAGTTTGGTTGGAGCTTCGGCTGCTTTTTCTGTGTAGTCTTCTATTTCATCGAAATTCAGGTAACGATAAATGTCATCAGCCATCGGATCGATATTGGCGGCGAATTCCATATATTCCTCGAAGGTTGGAATCTTCCCGAGAATAGAGGCGACAGCCGCGATTTCTGCGGATGACAAATAGACATCCGCACCATCACCCAGACGATTAGGGAAGTTACGTGTCGAGGTAGAAACCACCGTTGATTTTGCAGCAACGCGTGCCTGGTTACCCATGCACAATGAGCATCCCGGAATCTCTGTACGGGCGCCTGCAGAAGCATAAATACTGTAATAGCCTTCTTCAGTCAGCTGATCCTGATCCATTTTGGTTGGAGGGGCGACCCATAGACGAGTTGGAATCGTTTTACCATATTGTTCCAGTAGTTTACCTGCTGCCCGGAAGTGGCCGATATTGGTCATGCAGGATCCCAGGAAGACCTCATCGATCCTGGTACCGGCAACATCGGCCAGTGTTTTAACATCATCCGGGTCATTAGGACAGGCCAGAATAGGCTCCTTGATTTCACTCATGTCGATTTCGATGACCGTGTGGTATTCAGCATCGGCATCGGCTTCCATCAGCTCAGGGTTTTTCAACCATTCTTCCATTGCCAGCGCACGACGTTCCAGTGTACGTGGATCACCATAACCATTGGCGATCATCCATCGCAACATCGTGATGTTGGAATTCAGATATTCAATGATTGGCTCCTTGTTCAGTTTGATTGTACAACCAGCTGCTGATCGTTCTGCAGAGGCATCGGATAATTCAAACGCCTGCTCGACTTTAAGATCGGGCAGGCCTTCAATTTCCAGAACACGACCCGAGAAGACATTTTTCTTGCCTTTCTTTTCAACCGTCAGTAGCCCCATCTCGATCGCTTTCAATGGGATTGCATTCACCAGATCACGTAGTGTGATCCCGGGTTGCATTTCGCCTTTGAAACGAACCAGTACGGACTCAGGCATATCCAGTGGCATAACGCCGGTCGCTGCAGCAAACGCTACCAGACCAGAACCTGCCGGAAAAGAAATACCAATCGGAAAACGTGTATGTGAATCACCACCTGTACCCACTGTATCTGGCAACAACATGCGGTTCAGCCATGAATGAATGACACCATCACCGGGACGTAAGGAAACACCGCCACGAGTCATAATAAAATCAGGCAGCGTGTGATGCGTATTCACGTCGATTGGTTTTGGGTACGCCGCTGTGTGACAAAAAGACTGCATGGTCAGATCGGCTGTAAAACCAAGGCAGGCCAGATCTTTCAGCTCATCCCGCGTCATTGGGCCAGTTGTGTCCTGAGAACCCACAGTCGTCATCTTCGGTTCACAATAAGTACCCG
>JALSSM010000046.1 GCA_026984275.1 Gammaproteobacteria bacterium | reverse complement strand
GCTGGTATTGGTGTAGATACACCTGATGATCTGGAAAAAGCCAGATATCTACTTCAATAGTAGATTTGGTCTCGGAAAGTTTCTTTGTTTCCAACCATGTCCCGGTTGTTAACTACTGCTAAATAGCCGTGTCAAAATCCTAACTGCAATTCAAAAGGGCTATAATTACCGCCATGTAACAGGTATCGCATACTCCTGATACCGATTAGTCACAAAAATAGAGGCAAAAAATGATGTTGATCAATCCTATCGATAAACATGACATGACAATTCGTTTTCGTCGTGCCCCACAGGGTGTTGTAGCAAGAATTTTTGACTGGCTTGGTGTGGTTGCATTAGCCACGTCAGTACTGGCATTGCTCGTTTTCTGGATAGCGAGTTCGTTGGAAACCGAAGGGATCAGCCTACGGGCCTGTTTGACAACCCTGAATATATCAATCATCTGTTTTGTTGCTGCACGTCTGGTGGAGCTGGCGGACAGGGTTTTACGGATGTCTAACCGAGATCATCAATAACTCTAACAGCTTGTTCCTCCCGGCTGTTTTATGAGAAAGGATAGTAATGCACCATTTGTTGCGTAAAAGAAGAAAAAAACGGATTTTAACGGTCTGTACAGGAAATATTTGTCGATCACCTACGGCAGAAGCCGTATTGCGCAAAAAGTTTGATGAAGCAGGTATGGGTGCGCTAATTGAAATAGAGTCTGCAGGAACGCAGGCGATCAACTTCATTGGCTCTCCACCTGATCCTGATGCAGTGATGGCCGCTGCAAGACGTGAGTATAGTTTAGCTGGACAGCAAGCCCGGCAATTTGATCTGAAGGATTTTTTTGATTTTGATTACATCCTGGCGATGGATAAGGAAAACTACCAACGGATCTCATACCTTAAACCCATGAATGCCCGCGCAGAATTACGTTTGTTCATGAGCTTTATTCCGGCTTTTTCATCAACAGATGTGCCTGATCCTTACAGAAGAAAAGCATCAGCATTTGAAAAAGCACTGGATCTAATTGAAATGGGGGCTGGTGCGATTGTTGAGGCAATAAAAGAACCCCAGAGAATGGCCGGGGCTCGATAACTTTTAACGGTCAGGTTTCAGAAACATCCTGTAAAAGTTTTGAGGGTTTTGATACCGCCTCTGGAGAACTTACCTGGCGCGGTATGTAATCCGACCTTTAGTCAGATCATAAGGGGTCAGTTCGACGGTGACAGCATCACCTGTAAGAATACGAATATAGTGTTTACGCATCTTACCGGAAATATGCGCCGTTACAACGTGACCATTTTCCAGTTCGACTTTAAATGTTGTGTTTGGAAGTGTCTCAATGACGGTACCTTCCATCTGAATATTTTCTTCTTTAGCCATAGATACTTGTTTACTTACCTCTCAAAAACGGCAATTCTGCACTAATTCTACGCTTTGAGCAAAGTATTTCTCATTTTTCAAAGACTCTTACCCATTGTTCATTGATGTAATGCTCCTGTGGTCGATAATCCTGTTTATAATTCATTTTCTGGCATGCTTCAATCCAGTATCCAAGATAGAGCCATTTTAGACCTTGTTGTCTGGCAAACTCAATCTCATAGAGAATGGCGAATTTACCAAGGCTACGTTGGCCCAAATCTGGATCAAAAAAGGTATAAACTGCTGAAAGCGCATTTTCCAATTCATCTACGACGGCAATGGCTGCCAGTTTTTTGTTGAGACGAAATTCAATAAAATGGGTTGTTGACCAGTTACTGAAAAGGAATTGCGTATAACTTTCAGGTGTGGGGTTATCCATGCCTCCATTTGCATGGCGCATGGATAAATAACGTTGGTAAAGTTCGAAATGTTCAAGATCAAATGTTGCTGGAAGAATTCTGGTGGTCAGATCCTGATTCTTTTTCCAGGTTCTGCGTTGACCACGACTGGGTTCGAAATCGTTGATCGGGATGCGTGTTGCTATGCAGGCATGACACTTCTGACAGTCGGGACGATAAATAAACTCACCACTGCGACGAAAACCATGTTGTGACAACAGACTATGAACTTTCCTGTTTTTAGGCAGAGCTGGATCAGCGAAAACAGTCGTCGATTGTTGATCGGGCAAATAGTTACAGTCATGTGCGGGAGTAGCAAAAAAAGATATTTTTTCAGGAAAGTTACTCATGACACATTCCATGATTGTCTCGAAGGAGCCATTGAACAACTGTGCTCAAGATCACTCATAAATTTTTCTCTTGTAATCTGTACCGCACCCATGCGTAACAAATGATCACTTTGAACCTGACAGTCGATCAGATCATAATTCCATTCCTGTAAATAAGCACTCAATTTAACCAGACAGATTTTGGATGCGTCACTGATACGGCTAAACATGGATTCACCAAAGAAAACTCTGCCAATAGCAATACCGTATAAACCACCAACCAGATTATCATCCTGCCAACATTCAACTGAATGGGCGTAGTTATGATGGTGCAGTTTAATGTATGCATCAATCATTTCTGGCATCAGCCAGGTGCCATTGTCATCACTTCTGGGCATTGAACATGCTTTAATCACCTGTTCAAAGGCTTGATCATAAGTGATCGTATAATCCTTTCGGTTTATCGTTTTTTTCAGGCTTCTGGATATATGGATCTGTCCCGGATACAAAACCGTGCGAGGATTGGGAGACCACCACAAGATGGGTTGATTGTTACTATACCAGGGGAAAATGCCACTTTTATAAGCTTCCAACAGTCTATCGACTGTTAGCTGACCACCAACAGCCAGCAGACCATCGGGATCAGTTAACGCTTCATTGACAGGTGGAAAGCTATCTCCATATTGGTTTGCAGCGATCCAGAAAAGCCTTGTATCATCCATATAAAAATGATCGTAGCATAAGCCGTATGAAACGCAGACAATTTCTTAACCATTCGGCTAAGAGCGGCATCGCTATTATCACCGCACTTAGTCCGCTTAATCATTTTGTCATGGCAGGTACAATACCTCAGACAGGTCTTGTACTTGATGATCACTTTAAGCATCACCATATCAGCCCGAACCATCCAGAATCACCTGATCGCTACTATGCAATAAAGAAAGAGTTTTCTGAACAGGATTTGTTTGCAAAAACAGTCCGGATCAAACCTCTGGGAGATGTTGATAACGAGTTGAGGCTTATCCATACAGAAGAGCATATTAAATCGATCAGAAAAACAGATGCAAAAACTCACCGCAATGCCAGTCTCGCCACTGGAGGAGTACTGGCAGCGATCGATCAGGTTTGTTCAGGCAAATTAAAAAATGCTTTTTGTGCCACCCGACCACCGGGGCATCATGCTCGCAATACGGGTAAGGAAGAGGGCTTTTGTTATTACAATCACGTCGCAATAGCGGCTCGTTACGCACAGAAAAAATATCAGGTGAAAAAAATCTTGATCGTCGATTGGGATTATCATCATGGAAATGGGACGGAAGAGGCATTTTATCGTGATCAGAATGTGTTGTTTTTTTCTACTCATGATTATTATGCCTATCCCGGGACAGGCGATCCTGAAAAAAAAGGTGAAGGGACAGGAAAAGGTTTGAATATCAATGTACACCTTGATTGTGGGGCTGGTGACAATGAAATTATTCAGGCTTTTGAGACGCAACTGATACCCGCGGCAGAAAAATTCAAACCCGATCTGATTTTAATTTCCAGTGGTTTTGATAGCCGGGTTGATGACCTGCTGGGGTGTCATAAAGTCACTGATGAAGGCTTTGCACAACTAACATCGATGGTGATGGTACTTGCAGAGACATATTGTCAGGGCAGACTGGTTTCTGTCCTTGAAGGTGGTTATAACATCAGAGGAAACGCAAAAGCGGCTGCGGCTCATGTTTCTGCATTGATGATTGTTCCGTCGGTTCTATCACCTCGCTATGCCCCCTAAATCCGACAGCCCGCTAGCGTCTTCGTCTCAGGTTCATGTCATGCATAATTCGGGAAGCTATTTCTTCAATTGAATGCTCTGTTGTATTCAGACTGGGAATATTTTCGATCTGAAATATTTCTTCGGCACTTTTTACCTCTTTCCGACATTGTTTGAGGGAAGCATAAACACTATCAGGTCGACGTTGTTGTCGAATGTGTTGTAAGCGATCAGGATTGATTGTCAAACCGTAAATACGGGCATGATGTTTTCGCAAGAATTTTGGTAAACAACCGGTTTCCAGATCATCGACAGTCAATGGATAATTCGCGACTCGAATGGCATATTGCATGGCCAGATAGACGGAAGCAGGTGTTTTTCCAGAACGTGAAACGCCAATGATGATAACTTCTGCCTGATCAAAATTATTAATATTGGCTCCATCATCATTGTTTAAGGTAAAGTTGATGGCCTCCATCCTTGTATCATATAAAGTCTGGTTAACTAATCCATGGGATTTTCCCGTGGCATAAGAAGATTGGATGCCTAACTCTGCTTCCAGTGGTTGACGTGGTCTAATAGATTTGTACACCCCAGTTAAGGATAATTATCTTAACTGAGGCAAGTAAAAATGACGACACGAAAGAAATACTCGAAAGAATTCAAACTGGATGCAGTGAGCCTGGTAATAGAACAGGGCTATACACGGACAGAGGCCGCGAGAAGCCTGGATATTAATGCCAATATGCTTGGGCGCTGGGTGAAGGAATACCAGGCTGATGACGGTCAGGTGTTTCGCGGCAATGGCAAGTTGACCACCGAGCAGGCCGAGATCAAGAAACTCAAGGCTCAGGTGAAACGCTTGCAGATGGAGAAAGACATCTTAAAAAAAGCGGCGGTATTCTTTGCAGCAGAAACGAAGTCGACTGCATGGATGCAGGAGGTAGGGCAATGCAGGAGCAATTGTCGAGAAATATTCGTATATCACCCGGCATAAGAATACCTGGCCGATCAGCCTGCAATGCAGGGTTTTGGGTGTGACACGCAATGGTTATTACAGTTATTGGACGCGCAGGAACAGCCGCCCGGAAGACGCTGAGCATCAGGACATGC
>JALSSM010000045.1 GCA_026984275.1 Gammaproteobacteria bacterium | reverse complement strand
GGTTGATGTGGTCACTTATGAATTTGAAAATGTACCCGCCAGTGCTGTCAAATATTTACAGGATAAAGTGCCTGTTTATCCACCACCAAAAGCACTCGCCTGTGCACGTGATCGTTTAAATGAAAAGCGCTTGTTTCGAGAACTGGGGATCGGGACAGCCGAGTTCGCAGACATAGACAGTTTGGAGTCTTTGAAAAAGGCCGTTAAAGAAATCGGATTACCGGCGATCCTGAAAACCCGTACTCTGGGTTACGATGGCAAAGGACAACAGATGTTACGAGCAGGAACTGATCTGGAAGTCGCCTGGAAGAATCTAAAAGGTGCGCCGGCCATTCTTGAATCAGTCGTACCTTTTGATCGTGAAGTTTCTATTATTGCAGTAAAAAGTGTTTCTGGTGAAACGGTGTTTTATCCGATTGCAGAAAATGTTCATACGGATGGCATCATCAGACTTTCCACCAGCATGATGAATGATCCTGTGCAGGGTGTTGCCGAGGAGCATGCCCGAAAAGTTCTGGGTGCACTGGATTATGTCGGTGTTCTTGCGATTGAATTCTTTCAGGTAGGTGATCAGTTACTGGCCAATGAAATGGCTCCCCGTGTGCATAATTCCGGGCACTGGAGTATCGAAGGATCAGTTTGCAGTCAGTTTGAAAATCACATGAGAGCTGTTATTGATTTTCCACTGGGGTCAACAAAGGGTGTAGGATATTCAGTGATGGTGAATCTGATTGGAGAATTGCCTGAACTTTCAGATGTTCTGGCTATCCCCGGTGCACACCTGCATCTTTATGGTAAATCACCACGACCGGGGCGGAAGATCGGTCATATTACTGTCTGTGGAGAAACCGAAAATAATTTGAAAGAGATTCTGGTGCAGGTGGATTCTCTTGTTCATGCGGGAACTTAATCAACCTGAATTCGGCAGGTGTACAGCTCCTCTCTCACCTGTTTCTTCAAGAAGATCAAGATAACTGACTATTCTGTTTCGTCCTGATTTTTTTGCATGATATAAAGCCTTATCCGCTTCTTCGATCAGTACACCGGGCGCATTATCAGAAAATAATTGAATAAAGCCTATGCTCACAGTAACTTTTCCAACTTTTGGAAATAAGTAAGACTCAACGGTTTTTCGGAATCTTTCCAGGCCTTTGCAGGCCCCATCTCTGGAGCAGCCATTCAGAATAACAACAAACTCCTCTCCACCATATCTGAACAGGATATCTGTGTAACGAAAACTTTGTTCCATTAGTTTTGAAAACTGGAATAGAACCTCGTCACCGGTGAGATGACCATATTTATCATTAACCTGCTTGAATAAATCTATATCAAGAATAGCTAGCCAAGATGTTTTTTTACATTCGCCACGGTCGATTAATGTTTGTTTTTGTGAGAATTCTATAATCTTTGAGACCTGGTTATCAAAAGTGTATCGGTTTAATAAACCCGTCAGACGGTCACGATCCTTGTCGTCAATAATCGTCAATATATTGCTGTAAATATTGAGGGCAAACAGAACGGTCGCCCAATCTTTTTCAGAAAGAAATTCAGATTCAATGACCAACACTCGTTCCAGGGCTGAATCATTATAAACAGGGAAAGTACTCTGCAATAAACCATCTTGAGTCTCTGTTGAAAAATTCTTATGTAATTTGGAAACGTCAGGATAATCTTTGATCCCTTCTTCAATAGGGAACGGTTTATTGAGGATATTAATAACTTCTTTGAGTACCAGTTTTTCAACAAAAGGCTTTTTAGATCGGGACTGATCAACCCCAACGACTTTTCTACCATAGACTTCATAAACATGTGCTTTTTTTATAGCATCAATTTCATGCAGGAATGAGAGAAAACACCTTGTAAGAGAAACATAATCTTTATGGCTCGTCAGTTTATAAGCCGATAAAAGCATTGAATTCTCAATTTCATACTGTCTGGCTTCTACTAGGGAAGTCATGATTGATTAAGCCTTATTACATTATTGATTACTTGTAATTGAGGTATCGGCTAATCATCAGGATGCTTTAACCTTTAGAATTAAAGGGTATTACTGGCTGAGAATTATTCAAAGTTATTCCAAGCGGGAAATGACACCAGTTCCGATTTTTATCTAAAATTTCTTCTCTACTAAACAAAAAGGGCTACTTGCAAAGTAGCCCTTTCGTGACAGAGAAAATGAATTTGTGTGATCACAGAAAATTGATAATACCGAATAAAATTACAGCTAAAGCAATGCTGCTGTGAATAACACCCTTCACACTGGCCATAGGTCCCATTTTTCCGACTACGCCATTGATCCCCAATAAGAGAATGATCAATAGTGCAAAAATAACGCCTAAGGAAAGACCATTTCCGGCAATGGCTGTTAATGCATTTCCACCCGGGATACCGTGTTTGGAACCGAGCATACCCATGAGCATGGTTGCAGATAACAATGTGTTTGTCCGTGAGGCTAAGGCAGCTTTTGGTGCTGCTACTGAAGCATCACCATCAACAATTCCACAAACGATTTTTTGTGCTGGCCAGATGATCAGCCAGACATTCAAAAACATGATAGTACCTGCAAGAGCGCCTACAGCAATATAAGCATTCGCTGAACCACCCAGTTTTGCATATAAATAGAGACCTGTTAAAAAGGTACCCATCGCCCCCCAGCGAAACCACCATAGTGCTCTGGGAGCCAGTTTTTTGACTGCATCTGATTTTGCATCTGCAGTAGCTTCTTTAAAGTATTCGCCCTGTACAAAGTTAAAATAATACAACAGTCCAATCCAGGTAATGCCAAACAGGACATGTCCCCAGCGTGTCAGAAAGTCTATATAAATCATAATAATCCCCCCGGATTTCAACTCAATTATAAAAATGCAACCAACATAGACTAATTGCAGATCCCTATTATGCAATAGATTTAGTCAGGCATGACTAAGCTTAGTCGTTATAAGCTAATGTTTAAAGATAATTAGTAAGAAAAGGTGGGTTAAGAGAAGTAATAAGACAGCGGTACGGTTTTATCGGATCAGTAGCTAATACAGATGAAAAATTAAACGCATTATTTTCAGTGAATTACGCGGATTCATGTTACTGTTTATGTAGAGAAAGTATTTTTATTCAAAGTCTTCATCAAAATCAAAAAACTTCATCTCCCGGCTAAGTCTCTTTTCTTCCAGTAAAAGTTCGATTTTACGGCGGGCTGAGATTTTTTGGGAGGGATCTGGAATCTCCAGGCTCAGATCGGTAGACTCGATATCAGTTAAATCATCATCGATGATGATATCTGTGTCGTCATTTATTTCCTGTTCTTTTGACATTCGATCACTTGTACAGAATAGTTGGTTCAGTCAGGCAGTAGCAGGTAATAACATTATAAAATATATTGATACTTTCTCTATCTAATGTTGGGAAAATATATTCCTGAATTATTTTCCTTGTCAATATGATTTTTCTGAAAATTAAAGGACATTAACAAAGGTTATAAATAGTGCGTTTTGTATTTCTTGCTGTTCAGATATCAGAAATTAATTTTTGACAATTCGTCATCTCGCCTGACATTTTCAATGAATATCAAAAAATTCTTAAAAGAAAACCAGACCTGTTTAATGATCAAAACTCCAGCAGGAATATTGATCCCAGAGACCTTTGCGGATAATGTAAATCACTCTTTAAATAATTATCTTGATTTCAAAAGACAGGTTAGAAAAGGTACTAATAAACAGTCATGATCCGCTCAAACTTTGCAATTATCAGACTCGTCGTGATTCCTTATGCCGTTTTGCTCATACTTTATTTGCTCGTTGTCGGCGGTGGTGGAGCCTGGTTGTATCACCAAGTGAAAGTTGTTGAAACAGATCTGCTGATCAATGAGATTCTGGCTGCAATTGAACCTTTAGCGAAAAAAATGACCTCATCTGATGATGTGGTCTCATTAATAAAATCTGACAGATCACTACTAGTTAATGATGTGGAGGCATTATTTGTTGATTATCCTGAATTATTGAAAGTCACTGTGCGAGACCAAAATAGCGGCCTGGATATAATCAATGATCATAAAGGCATGTCTTTGTTACAGAACACATTATCTTTACCAGCTAATGCATTACGAGCCAGTATGGATGCTCCGGCAACTGATCGACTACATAATGAGACAGAAGCTATTTTTTATATTCGGTTTGATCTAAGTTCTGAAACTGAACCTCTGATTAGAATGGATTTCGGCTTTGACCGGGCACTGTTATTAGAACAGGTAAATGCTGGATTAAAGAGAATCAGGAATGCAACTATCTGGTTTGGAGTTATCGGCTGGATTAGTATTTTGCTCGCTTTGATGATTACGGTTCAGGCCATGCGCTCGACTCGGAAAATTGAAAATCACTTTCAGAAAATCTACCAACGGGCCTCGATGACCGAGATGGCAGCTCAACTGGTACACGATCTACGCAACCCACTTATGGCCTTACGTGCGAACGTTAAGGCCCTAATAGTTTCACCAGATGATGCCGATGAGATCATTGATGAACTTGATCAGGACATCGTTAAACTCAATGAAAAACTGAGTGGTTTTCTTGATCTGACTCGTCATCATGATGACGCCTTTGAATCAGTCGATCTTGAGGGTCTGATCGATGATGCTATTCGACTTGCTGAGCCAGTGCTTAAACAACATAATCTGACAATAGAAAAAGATATTGCAGAGAATTTACCTCAGATTAATGTTCAGAAGGAGGCGATACGTGATGTGCTGCTTAATGTTATTCTCAATGCAGCTCAAAGTGGCCAGAAAGAAGGAGAAATTGTGATCCGGGTTTGTTCGCAGGAGACTACCGTTGAAATCAAAATAGAAGATAGAGGAAATGGTGTTCCGGTTGAGCATTTATCCAAAATATTTGATGCTTTCTATACCACCAGGGGAGTGGATGGTAATGGACTTGGGCTGGCCATTGTTCGGCGTATCGTCGAGGCTCACCAGGGCCAGGTTAATCTGGAGAATCGTAAAGAAGGTGGAGCAAGAC
>JALSSM010000044.1 GCA_026984275.1 Gammaproteobacteria bacterium | reverse complement strand
AAAAATTTACCATTCTGATCGGATGATGGCTCTGCGACAAATTGCCACATGTGACACTATGCCGCATTGTTTTTCTCGAAATGATCCCACATATTTAAAACAGGTCAATTATATATGAGGAATAAAGGAATTATGAAAAAAGTACTTGGAATGGCAGCAAGCCTGTTGATTATAACAAGTAGTGTTTATGCTGCTCACGAACCGCGTAATGATGATGCCGGTGAAGCGCCTGAATATACCGTGAAATGTGCTGATGGTGCGACTGATGCAAAGCAATGTGAAGTTGATAAAGATACCTATGTTGGCTGGCGTACATTTGCGACAAACTGTCAGGTTTGTCATGGAGGTAGTGGCCTTGGTAGCACTTTTGCCCCCAACTTGATGGAGAGGTTCAATAAAGAAGGGGTCGATTATGGCCGATTCATGTACGTCGTTGAAAATGGTTACCATGGAAAAGTAGGTGCTATGCCCGCCTGGAAGAAAAACGTGGCTGTCATGAAAGCCCGTGATAGCTTATACCGGTATCTGAAGGCCAGAGCCGACGACAAGCTTCCTAAAGGCCGACCTAAAAGAATGAAGAAATAAAAAAAGAGAGCACCCATGGAACCTGGTTGTCTTAGCTGATGACTCTCCTTTCGGCAATCAGGTATCCATTTTTATCTACTTCAAAGTCTTCAGTTTTCTGTAGAATTAGCCGATAAGAAATAAAAAATACCGGTATGAATTCTGAATGCAACAATCATTACTTTATTTGCTCATCTTATGGTTGTGTTTAACGACGGCCGCCAGCCATGCAGAACGTGCTTCATTAGTCGTTGATGCCAATACAAAAAAGGTTTTGCATGCAAAGAATATTAATCTTCCTGCCTATCCGGCATCATTAACAAAATTGATGACGCTCTATTTGATGTTTGAGGCCTTTGATCGTCAAAAACTTTCATTACAGGATCAGTTAACGGTTTCTAAAACGGCACAGAAACAGAAAGGTTCAAGATTGGGCCTGAAAGAAGGAAAGTCGATCACGGCAAAAGAGGTTGTTCTTGCCTTGATCGTTCGTTCTGCGAATGATGCTGCGATAGTTGCTGCTGAAACACTGGCAGGAAATGAAAAGAATTTTGTTAAACAGATGAATTTGCGTGCAAAGATACTGGGTATGAAAGATACGGTATTTAAAAATGCATCGGGATTACCTGATCCGGAGCAGGTGACAACCGCCCGTGATCTGGCCGTCCTGGCGATTGCTCTTCAAAAACGCTTTCCACGATATTTCCATTTTTTCTCAGTAAAAACATTCAGCTATAAAAATAAAACCTATAAAACACATAACCATTTTGCTGTAAATTATTCCGGTGCTCATGGGTTAAAAACGGGTTACACCTGTCATGCAGGATATAATCTGGTGACTCTGGTCCGGCGAAAAAAGAAACAGCTAATCGGTATTGTTCTTGGTGAAGAATCAAAAACTAAACGAGATAATCTGATGCGGATTCTTATTGATAAAGCACTCGAGACAAACAATAGAAATAGTCTGACGCTTGATAAATTGAGATATCAACGATATCAGGGAGCCTATGGTGATGCGAATAAAAGAGCACTGGCTCACGGTTGTAATTCATGAAAAGCTATCAGGAAACCGGCTATTGTTAACTCCTTTTGAATTTCTACTTGTATGTTTATTAGCAAGTGCTAAAATAAATAATACCAACCATATTAGATATCTATATTTAAGGGAGTTATTCAATGAAATTTGGTTCAAAATTAATTCAACTGATTTTTCTCACCAGTCTGTTTTCATTGATGGCCTGTTCGCCGTCAGAAACAGAAGCTGAATCATCAAGTATTCAGTCCATTACCCCTGTTGAAGCCTCTGAAATGTATTCGGCAAAAGAAGCCGTGATTATTGATGTACGTGAGCAGAACGAATGGGATGATAAACATATCCCCGGTGCTATCCATATTCCTGTTGCGCAATTAAATAATCGTTTGTCCGAACTTGAGCAATATAAAGATCGTCCAGTCATCATGCAGTGTCGTAGTGGACGTCGATCAGCACAGGGTGCTCTCGTATTACACAACGCCGGGTTTAAAAAAGTTTATAACATGGAAGGTGGAATTCTGGCCTGGGATAAAGCGGGTCTGGAAACGGAATAAAACTGTTATCCTGCCTGCTTACAGGAAAGTTTTCTTTCCTGTAAGCAGGGACAGGCTTCAGGGACTGGGGTTTGGAAATTGCTGATGGATCTCGTCAATTCCCGCCAGAACTTCCTCATTTAACGTCACATCAATACTGGAAATATCCACTTTTAATTGATCTATTGATGTGGCTCCGATAATTGTACTGGTCACAAACGGTCTGGAGTTCACAAAGGCCAGTGCCATCTGTGCAGGATCAAGATCAAAATTTCTAGCCAGTTGAACGTAGGCTTCTGTTGCCCTTACACCATTTCCCTTTGTATAGCGACTATATTCCTGAAACAACGTCAATCGTGCATTTTCAGGTGTTTGTCCATTCAGGTATTTACCCGAGAGCACACCAAATCCCAATGGCGAATAGGCTAACAACCCAACATTTTCACGATAAGCGATCTCAGCCAAACCAATTTCAAAACTGCGATTGAGTAAATTATAAGGATTCTGGATACTGACGAGTCTTGTTTGATCACGTTGTTCGGCGATCTGTAAATAGCGCATCGTTCCCCAGGGTGTTTCATTGGAAACACCAAACTGGCGGATTTTTCCGGCTTTAACGAGATCATCAAGTACATCGAGTGTTTCTTCAATGGGTATCGCTCGATCATCGGGTTTTGGTACAAATCCAAGTTCACCAAAGAAATTAGTTGAACGATCTGGCCAATGTAGTTGATATAAATCGATATAATCTGTCCTGAGTCGTTTCAGACTGGCATCTACAGCTGCTTCGATATTTTCCCGATCAAGCCGATTTTTACCATTGCGAAAGTATTTAACCCACTTTCCCGGTCCACAAACCTTGGTTGCGATCACCAGTTGATCGCGGTTTTTTCGTTGCTGCATCCAGTCACCGAGGATGCTTTCAGTGGCTCCCTGGGTCGCAGGTTTGGGGGGAATGGGGTATAACTCAGCGGTATCAATAAAATTAACACCTGCTTCAGTTGCATAGTCCAGTTGTTCGAATGCCTGATCAGGCGTATTTTGTTCACCCCAGGTCATTGTGCCGAGGCAAATTTTGCTAACCTTCAGATCAGTATTGCTCAGATTGGTATATTTCATCATTATGAGTCATTTAATTATGGGTGAGTAACCGTTAGAGTATCGCAATACTTCATATTTGAGAATGATGAATGATTAACGACAAGATCCAGATCATCCGCCCGGATGATTTTCATTTACATGTACGCAGTGGTGAAGCGTTAAAGAGTGTTGTTCCGCATACAGCGCGCCAATTTGCTCGTGCCATCATTATGCCGAATCTGGCGACACCAGTGACGACGGTTGATCAGGCTCAGAGCTATCGGCAAGCGGTACTCAATGCCGTGTCGGAAGATCTGGATTTTGAACCCTTAATGACCTTATATCTGACGGATAAAACATCAGCAGAGGTGATCAAGGCAGCAAAGGAATCTTCCATCATCCACGCTTTAAAACTTTACCCAGCCGGTGCAACAACGAATTCAGAGGCTGGCGTAACCGATATCAACAACATTTATCCTGCTCTGGAAGCCATGCAATCAGTTAGTCTACCTCTATTAGTTCATGGTGAGGTGACTGACCCGCTCATCGATGTCTTTGATCGAGAACGTGTCTTCATTGAAACCATTCTGGAACCACTGATTCAGCGGTTTCCGGATCTAAAAATCGTCATGGAACATATCACCACGAAAGAGGCTGTAGAATTTGTCACAACAACTTCCAATAAAGTGGCAGCGACGATCACGGTTCATCATTTATTGATGAACCGGAATGCTATTTTTACAGGAGGTATCAGACCGCATCATTATTGTTTGCCTGTTCTGAAACGCGAAGAACACCGAAAAGCTTTGGTTGAAGCTGCGATCAGCGGTAACCCGAAGTTTTTCCTGGGCACCGATAGTGCTCCCCATCCGCAAAGTGCAAAAGAGTCGGCCTGTGGTTGTGCCGGGATGTATACGGCTTACAATGCGATGGAACTTTATACTGAAGTGTTTGAGACGGCTGGTGCGCTGCATCGGCTGGAAGGTTTTGCCAGTATTTATGGTGCAAAATTTTATGATTTACCGCAGAATAAAGAGACTCTCACTCTTAAACGTGAGAGCTGGGAAATCCCTGCTTCATTATCTCTGGGGCAGGCCAAAGTGATCCCTTTACGAGCCGGTGAAAAATGCCAGTGGAAAATGATCAATGAATGAAAATGAACAAATAATCACCGATGAGGGAGAAGAAACGGTCAACCTGATCAACACTCGCTTTCGGGGTTTCCTGCCAGTGGTTGTTGATGTGGAAACCGCAGGGTTTAATGCAGAAACGGATGCATTACTTGAAATTGCGGCGGTTTTATTGAGCTGTGACAAAGAAAAGGGTTGGCATCCGGTACAAACTGTCTCAAGCCATGTGATCCCATTTGAAGGAGCTAATCTCGAACAGGCGGCACTGGATTTCACCGGCATTGACCCTTATCACCCACTAAGACTGGCCATGAAGGAACCGGAAGCACTGGGGAAAATCTTTAAACCCATACGAAAAATGGTTTCTGACACCGGTTGCACGAGAGCGATTATGGTTGGACATAATTCAGCGTTTGATATCGCCTTTCTGAAAGCCGCCGTCGAACGCTGCGGCATTAAACGAAACCCATTCCATTCATTCAGCACTTTCGATACGGCGACCATGGCTGGATTGATCTATGGGCAAACCGTGCTTGCCAGAGCTATTCAGGCCGCAGAAATAGACTGGGATGAAAACGAAGCCCACTCCGCCATTTATGATGCGGAGAAAACGGCTGATTTATTTTGCACGATGGTTAATAAGTGGGATAGCTTGAATCGTTAATTATTCTGATATTTG
>JALSSM010000043.1 GCA_026984275.1 Gammaproteobacteria bacterium | reverse complement strand
TGGCCGAAGAGAATGGCATTCATATTAATGCGGAGGCCCTGAGTGAAAAACTTGGCATTCCCGTTGTACCCATCGTCGCTTCCACAGGTAATGGTGTGGACACCTTGAAGCTTACTTTACGCGATCTGATCAACAACAAAATTATTCCTGACCTGGATCTGTTGCCCGAGGTTAAAGGCGCCGCAAAAAAACTGGCCTATGATTTAAAAGCAGCGGGCACTGAAATTCCAGCCTATGAGCTGGAACGCGCACTCATTGATGAGGATGGTTATGCAGAACAGCGAATACTGGATAAACATGGTCAGAAGATCGTTAATAAAATAAAACAACTACGAGATACATTAAGACATGGACCGAGCCTCGCTGTACAGGATGCTCGAACACGTTATAGCTGGATTAACCAGCTTATCGAAGGCGTCGAAGTAGATGATCCCGTTTCAGAAACTGATCAAAAAAGCCTGACGGAACGTATTGATCAAGTTGTCAGTCATCCAGTCGTTGGCAGCATCTTATTTCTGTTATTAATGGCAATCGTATTCCAGTCTGTTTTTGCGTGGGCCGCCCCACTGATGGACTTTATGGACAACATGACTGCGGCACTGGGAGCCTGGCTGGAAGCACGATTACCGGCCGGTGCTTTGACCAGTTTACTGGTCGATGGTGTCATCGCGGGCGTTGGTAGCGTGATCATTTTCCTGCCACAGATCCTTATTCTGTTTGCTTTCATTATTTTTCTGGAAGACAGTGGCTATATGGCACGAGCCGCTTTCATGATGGATCGCCTGATGCGTGGTGTTGGTCTTTCCGGTCGATCATTTATTCCGATGTTATCCAGTTTTGCCTGTGCTGTTCCCGGGATCATGGCAACACGCACTATCTCAGATAAACGTGATCGGCTGGCGACTATGCTGGCGGCTCCTTTTATGACCTGCTCTGCGCGGTTACCCGTTTATGCGCTGCTGATCGCAGCATTTGTCCCCCAGCAAAAATGGTTGGGAGGTTTGATCAATCTCCAGGGATTAGTGTTGCTGGGGCTCTATTTACTGGGTGTCGTTGGCGGGATACTGACAGCCTTGCTACTCAAACGCACCTTGTTAAAGGGGCCAACACCAACCTTTCTGATGGAAATGCCTCCTTACCGATTGCCCAATATCCGATCAGTTCTGCTAAAACTGTGGGAACGTGGCATGATCTTTATCAAAAGAGCCGGCACGATCATTTTCACAGTGGCCGTGTTGATCTGGGCCCTGGCCTATTTTCCCCACCCACAATCGCTACACGATCAATACGAACAACAGCGATCGGCGGTACAACAACAGGACGCAGACCAGCAACAGGCAAAGATCGCTGATCTGAATAATAAGGAAGCTGCCGCCTATCTGGAACAAAGCTATCTCGGCAGAATCGGTAAATGGATTGCACCAATGTTTCAACCACTGGGCTGGGACTGGAAAGTCTCAGCCGCGGTGGTGGCATCCTTTCCAGCCCGCGAAGTGGTGATCGCTGTTCTCGGAACGATCTATGCCGTCGGCGGCGATGTAGATGAGGAAGATGCCAGCCTGATCACACGAATCAAGTCCTCAGTCTGGCCAGATGGCAGCAAGATTTATACAACGCCAATGGCCATTGGGCTTATGATCTTCTATGCATTTTGTCTGCAATGTGCAGCAACGGTTGCCATTATCCGACGAGAAACAGGAACTTGGAGTGTTCCGATCATGTCATGGATCTATATGACCAGTATTGGCTATTTTGGGGCCTTGCTGGTTTTTCAGCTGTGGAGCTGACGGGCAATAGACATGGATCTACAAACAATTGTTGCGCTGATCATCGTCGTTGCTGTCGCTGGCAGATTTTGCTACAGATGGCTGATATCTCGTCGACAGAAAAAATCTTCTGGAAGCTGCGGTTGCGGTAAAGATGGATGTGAATAGTTGTGGTTACGGATTCTTGTCACTCAAAAGAGAGTTGCATTTATTCGTCAGCTGGTTGACTATATTGGTATTAAAAAGTAACCATGCTGCATGTCACAAGGAAACACCTACATGGAACTCGATAGAAAAATGGATTCTGAACCCCTCAAGGAAGGCCTACCAACCGACGAAGAGCTGGAAAGAATAAAGCTTTTCAAAGGCGTCAACCTCGCATCAATAAAACCGCTTCTGAAAGACTGTCCAATTATTAATCTGGGAAAAGATGAAGTCCTTATAGAAGCAGGTCGGCCAGAAGAATTCATGTATCTCGTGCTTTCTGGTTTATTAAAGGTTCAACTCCAGAGGAATGACGATCAACCCATTACAATTCTTCAACAGGGAGAAAGTGTTGGAGAAATCTCAATTCTTGATCAACAACCCACATCTGGCTATGTCATTGCTGATGAGGAAACTCGGGTTCTCAGGATTGATGAGGAAACCTTCTGGAAAATCGTAGAGATTTCCCATGTTGCCTCTAATAATTTATTACGCACACTGGCCTATCGCTTGCGTTTTGGTAATTCAGTCATGCATAAAATTCAATCTTTGTTAAGAGAGTTTGAATACGACGCAACCATCGATCCACTGACCGGCTTCTATAACCGCCGGTGGTTAAACAAAATGTTAGGAAGACTTATCCATCGGTGCCAGAGCGGAGAAGATGGTGGTCGGCCCCTGTCGGTGATCATGATGGATCTGGATCACTTTAAAAACTTTAATGACACCTATGGTCACCTGGCCGGTGATCGCGCGCTAAACTCCATTGCGAAATCACTGACGGAGCATCTGCGCCCTGAAGATACGATCACCCGTTATGGTGGTGAAGAATTTCTGGCTGTGCTACCTGGCTCTGATCTGCAGGAGGCCACCCATGTAGCGGAACGACTCCGTCTTGCCGTTGAAGAAACAGCCTTATTTTCTGTAGAAGGTGAGTCACTTCCACCATTGACCCTTTCTCTGGGTATCGCACAAATGGGAGAAGATGATCACCAGGACAGTCTGATCGGCGCTGCCGACAAAGCACTCTACAGAGCTAAAAATGGTGGCCGCAATCGTGTCAGTGACTGAATCTATTCTGCCTGAACTCGGGATAAGGATGGCCATTCTTATCCCGAGTTCAGGTTATTCTGCTTCCTGGGTAAAACTCAGTTGATGCAGTCGGGCATAAGTTCCCTGTTTTTTGATCAGCTGATCATGCGTTCCTGTTTCGACAATTTGTCCACCCGCCATGACCAGGATCCGATCAGCATTTTCGATCGTCGATAAACGGTGCGCAATAATGATACAAGTACGCCCTTTTCTCAGGGTTTCCAACGCTTCCTGAATGTGTTTTTCTGATTCAGTATCCAGCGCTGAGGTAGCTTCATCAAGGATCAGAACCGGCGCATTTTTTAACAACGCCCGGGCAATAGACAGCCGTTGTCGCTGACCTCCGGAAAGACGTGCACCGCTTTCTCCGATCATTGTATCCATTCCATCCGGTAGCTTGTTAATAAACTCCATGGCATGTGCGGCTGTGGCCGCCTTTATAATCTCATCTTCCGTAGCCCCCCTCAGAGAGCCATAAGCAATGTTATTTCCAATGGTGTCGTTGAACAGCATGATCTCCTGGCTGACCAGTGCAATATTTGCTCGTAATGAATCCAGTGTTATGGTTTCCAGATCATGATCATCTAAAAAGATCTGGCCATGGTCCGGGTGGTAAAATCGGGGGATTAAATTGGCGAGAGTGGACTTGCCGCTACCCGAGGCACCGACCAGAGCGACCGTCTCTCCGGGATTTATCGTGATCGATACGTTTGAAAGAGCTGGCGCTTTGCCATGTTCATACGTCATCGAAACCTGATCAAAACGTAATGCTCCCTTTGCCCGATCAAGTTTGATCGTTCCATGATCAATCTCCGCCGTTTCATCGATCAGATCAAAGATGCTGCGCGCCGCCGCCAGCCCCTTTTGCAATGGTTCATTCACACTGGTCAGGCGCCGGATCGGTGCGAGCAACATGGACATCGCAGTAAAATAGGAGACAAACTCACCGGGGGTCATCAATCCCTTCTGAGCCAATGATGTCGAAAAATAAATAATAATCGCAAGCCCGACCGCCATCACAAATTGAATGATCGGACCGTTTACTGCAGCTGGAATAACCACCTTCATATTGTATTGACGTGCCTTGTTAATCGCCTGTTGAAAACGGTTTTTTTCATACTCCTGTCCAGAGTAGATTTTTACGGCCTTTTGCGACTCGATCGCCTCCTGCGCGACATGGGTAATATCACCCATAGACTCCTGAACCCGATGGCTCATAGCTCGCATACGTTTACTGACGATCTTGACGATGATGGCAATAACGGGTGTCAGAACAAAGACGATCAGACTCAACTTCCAGTTCATATAAAGCATAAAAAGGATCAGACCAAGTACGGCTAGCGAGTCTTTGACCAGCACGGTCACAACCTGTGTTGATGCACCCTGAACCTGCGCCGTGTCGAAGGTCAGTTTTGAAATAAGCGATCCGGAAGAATATTCATCAAAAAATGAGGTCGGCAAAGAAACGAGCCGGTTAAACATTCTATTTCGCAGATCCATAATCACACGGTGTGCAACCCAGTGCGATGACACATGGCTGGCAAAAGTAAGAATTCCCCTGAGCAGAAAAAGTAAAACCAGTAATAACGGAATAAACCAGAGCCTGGCATCTGTTTTACCTACGAAACTACCATCCAGAAGGGGTTTTAATAAAGCGGGCAGAGCTGGCTCCAACGCCCCCAGGATTGCCATGCAAAGTAACGAAAATGCGAATAATCGCCAGTATGGTTTTACATGCATGAGCAAACGCAAATATAAGGCTCGATCAGTCTTTTCGATTGATTGATCCAGAGGTGAGTCATTCGATTGGCTCATAAGTTTTTTGTCGTAATTCCTTGAAGTTTTGCGTAGCCATTATACATGAGGTAACGTATCGCAACTTGTCATCTCACCATGAGAGGAGAAAACAACAATGTCCGAACAGCACCCGATTATCGCAGTAACCGGTTCGTCCGGTGCGGGAACAACCAATGTCAAA
>JALSSM010000042.1 GCA_026984275.1 Gammaproteobacteria bacterium | reverse complement strand
CATGCGGATCGCTCTGATAGCGCGCACCGAGTGAAACATCCCAGGCATCATTGACATGGTAAGTCGTAAACAGATTAGCTCGCCATTTGGGTAGTCGAGGAAACTGGTTTCCCTCGATAGATGGATTGGCTTTCTGCTTTTCTACTGTGGCATCTAACCAGGTCAGATTGAAGTTGACATCAAAGGCCGAGCTGAACACATTCCGTTGTTCAGCAGCAAACTCGACACCGTTGGTGACCACTTCATCAATCGGCAAAAATGATGAGATCTTGGTGCCATTGATCAGGAGTGATTGATTAAAGATCACATCTTCGATCTCATCCCGAAAAATGTTGATACTGGCAAAACCATTGTTCATGTCATATTTGATCAGGAAATTATGATGGATACCATCTTCCGGTTTCAGACCCGGGTTGGCGATCGATTTGGAATTGAAGGCATCCACATTCTTGAACAATTCCTCGACGATAGGAAAACGATATGCCTTGGCAAAGGAGTAGCGGAACGTCCAGTTGGACGGTGTATAACCAAGAGAAAATTTCGGTGACAATTGCGACTCATTACGATCCGGTTGATTGGCTGTGGTATCAACCGAACTCTTGTGTACAAAACCGTTATCCGATGACCAGTCTTCATAGCGAAGGCCGACGGCCAGATCCCAGTCCGGCATGAACTCCCAGCCAAGTTGTGCAAATATGGCATGAGTTGTCGTCTCACCACCACTGGCCTGACGCGGAGAGTCCTTGCTTGCCGCCGTAAAGTCATTGGTATTGTATTGCAGAATCGCCAGCTCGTAATTCTCAAAATGATAACCTGCTGAGAAACTGAGCGCCTTATTACCCAGAAATGTTGCATTAACGAACTTCAGATCGTATGTAATCCAGCCAGTATCCCCAAACTCCGTGATCCTGCCCGAGTTGCTATTATTGGGATCGGCTGGACTCAGTGTCGAACTGACTCCCTCATCCTCGAGTACATCAAAATAGCTCACTGTCGTTTCGAAATTCCAGTTACTGATCAACTTGCCTTCCAGATGCCCACCCAACAGAAGCGTTTCACGATTGGATTCTGAAACGCCAAAACGGCTCGACCGGACATTAAACGCCTCACCATTAAACACTGCATCCGCTGTGTTTTTGTTGCCGTCACCCCAGACGGGATTACCGGCCAGATCGCGGAGATAGTTGTTCGGGGTAGTATCCCGATCACGATCTTCATAAGCAATGGTCAGGATCCCCAGAAGATTCGGCGTAAAATCATAACCCAGTTTTATCTTGAACAGATTGGTCTCGACATTCTCGATACCTGTATCCGCAAAGTATATGGTGTCACGTCCCAGGTTATCTCTGGCTATTGCGGCACCCGACACCACTGGCTCACCTGCCGGCGTGCTGGTGTTTCTCTCCCCACGATAACTTTGTGGCTGGCCTTCATTTTCAAGACGATTGAAAAATGCATAAACACTCAGGTCACCAAACTTATTACCATAGGAGACGAATTCCCGATTGCCCCACAGATCCACATCTGAGGACAAATAGCTAAAAGACGGTTGGTAAAAAAGACCGCCTTCGACATGGATCTGTTCTTCCTGTGGGAGTTTGGTCTTGATCTTGACGACACCGCCCATTGCATTACCGCTATACTCAGCATTAAATGGACCATAAATCACTTCAGCCGTTTCCAGTTCATCCGGGGCAACCAGTGACCAACGTGGAGCGCCACTAAAACGGCTTTGTAAAAAATAATGCAGTGGTAACCCGTCAGCAAAAACCATCGAACGTGTTGTCTGGAACATATTGGAACCACGAATCCCGAGTGTGGCATTTGGATCACCGATATAACGGCGGCGAACTATCAAATTTGGCTGATATTTGATCGCATCGTCAACTGTTACAGCATTATATTGCTGCATTTGTTCTTCTGTTACGAAAATCGACGGACTGAAATAATCGGTCTTGACCGGGTTGTGCTCCCCCCTTACCTCCAGTGGCTCATTCACATAAACATCGTGTTCTGCAGCAACATTGATTGAAAAGGGTAATAAGAAAGATGGGACAAAAAAAATGGATCGTTTCACGGGTGCTCCCTGAATTTTATTATTTTTAGATTCAGAAAGTCTATGAAATATCTGTATGGAAATGAATGCGACACGTTGTCGCACCCGATAAACCTAAATGGCCTGTGGAGAAATTAAAATAAGGAAGATTATCTGGTTGAGATCAGCTCTGTTCCTGTTTGATATAGCGCAACCATTTTTCCACAAGTTCTGGTTTGATTTCACCAATCACAGATTGAAATTCATGTTTGCTATTCAGAAAGAGTGTATTTGGTAATTCGCCGCGCCAATTACGATCAACATCTGCATAAAGTCTGGCGGGAAAGTCTTCAGCAAAGACCCACGTCTCTTCTGTTTCAAAACCAGTTACATCCAGCACCATGTAGACAACCTGTTCATCCAGATTGATATCTGTGGAAACCAGAACGACGTCCAGATCAGGATATTTTTTCTTCAAAGAAGAAAACATCTCCATTTCTTTGAAGCAATAAGTGCAGTCAATAGACCAGAATGAAATGATGAAAGGCTTACCTTTTCGTTCCTTTTTTATTTCATGAAACGATCCTTTAACAAAATCCTGGATGAGAACTTTTTCTTCTGAAACAGCCTCTTCTGCAAATGAAATTACCGGTAAAAAGCCAGAAAGGATGATGAGAAAGATGGGTAAATATTTTGACATTCAAGATTCACTATCTCTATGAACTGTATGAATACTATATAAAATTAACCCGGATATCTAGTCGATTATTGATTTTTGTGAACTAAGCCACGTAACAATTCGTTTATCGAGCCAATATTCTGGCTTGCATGGAACAACCCCACCAATAAAGCCAACATGGCCA
>JALSSM010000041.1 GCA_026984275.1 Gammaproteobacteria bacterium | reverse complement strand
TCTAACTTGTGGAGAAAGTTCATTTTCATCAGGCACCGTTTCTGGCCACATGAAAGGATCATCTTTTGAATGCAGGATGAGCGTTGGTTTAGAAATATCCTTCAGGTACTGCCCACAACTGGATTTATCATAATAATCATGTACATCCTTAAAACCATGTAAAGGTGCCGTGACCTGATCATCAAAAAGATAAAATGTTTTTAATTTATCGATTTCTATGTCTAAAGGTGAAGGTAGATCAGAGAATTTCTGTCGATATTTTTCTTGTAAATGAGATACAAGATGTTTTTCGTATAACCGTGATAACCCTGTTCCCATTCTTCTGGCGGCCTCGTCCAGAGAAAAAGGAACTGATACAGCAACGGCTGTTGTTACAGATGCACTTTCTCTTTTCTCACCCAGCCATTTGAGCAATGCGTTGCCACCTAATGAATAACCAACCGCAGCAAAGACATTTCGCTGATGGCGATGTCTGATATGATCAATAACCTGTTGCAGATCACCTGTTTCACCACTGTGATAACTCCGTGGTAATCGGTTGGGCTCGCCACTGCATCCCCGGAAATGCATAAGGCAACAAGAAAAACCAGCATCAGATAATGCCTGCAGAATTCCTTTTGCATAAGGTGAATCCTTGCTGCCTTCAAGGCCATGAAGAATCAGTACAATTTCACCCTTCTCTGATCCGGCCCAGGTCAGATCGAGAAAATCACCATCATCCAGTTCAAGTCTTTCTTGTGTTAACTTCAGATCAGGAAGTTGACGAAAAAAAGTTGGCCAGACAGTTTGTTGATGCGCCCCGCGCAACCACCAGGCGGGTTTGAAATCACTTTTAAGAATGGGCATTTTAAAACAAGTGGTTAAATTCGCAGATAAATCGTATTAGATTGGCAATCTATCCTAACCTATTCTTCTGAAAATTTCTGTGAGAATTAACCTGGTGGTTAATTAGTACTAACGCTGGTGACAAGACCAGGAAAAGCAGGAACCAATTTTATAAGCTATGTAATTCCATTTCTTCAGAGGATTTTCTGGTGTCGATAAAATAGTCATTACGACGCAAACCGTCCTCTATCTCCGATCCTGATACTGGCTTGCTAAGCAGGTATCCCTGAATAAGATGAACACCAAGCTGTTCCATGTATTTAAGCTGTTCTTCATTCTCGATGCCTTCAGCAATCACACGTAGATTTTTTTCCTGAGAAAACTCAATATAACTTCGCACACGCTCGGCAATAGTTTCATCATCCATCATTGCTTTTGTATCAAACCGATCTATCTTCAACGTCTGGATTGTATCCGTGGGAAAGTGTCTGAAATAGGCTTCACTACTGTAACCGGTACCAAAGTCATCCAGTGCCAGGTTAATACCCAATTCTGATAACTTCGTAATGTTGTACTGACTGATCGAATCATCTTTATCAACGATTTGTCTTTCTGTTATTTCCAGTTCAATGTGTTGTGGGTGAATACTGTGTCTTTCCAATATTGAACCTACACGTTCAAGTAGATAAGGATCCTCTAACTGCCGTGCGGTTAAGTTTACACTCATGGTGATATGTGGATATTTTGTTTGCCACAATTTCAGTTTTTTACAGGCTTCATCCATGACCCATTCACCGACTTCAAGAATCATCTCAGATTTTTCCAGTTCACTGATAAATGCGCCGGGTAATAAAGGACCCTGCTCTGGATGATTCCAGCGTAATAATGCTTCGAGCCCATAAACACGTTGTTCTTTCAGATCGAACAGCGGTTGATAATGAAGTTCGAATTGTTCTTGTTCGAGGGCTCTTTCAAGATCATTTTCGAGCTGATACTTCCAGATCGCTTCTTCACTGAAATTTTCAGTGAAAAGCTTGTATCTATTACCACCCATCTCAGTGGCACGGTTCATCGCCTGTTGGGCATTCTTGATCAGCTCTGTGCCATTGCCAGTGCTATCAGGATAAATAGCAATACCAGCACTGGCTGTCATTTTAAAATCATGACCATCAATGTGCATGGGGCGTGAGAACACACGAATAATTCTTTCAGCAAGAAATGTTGCTCCACTCGTCTTTTCAAGATGTTCAAGCACTACCATGAACTTATCATCAGCGACGTGAGCAACCGTATCACTTTTACGAATATTCTGGTTGAGTAATTT
>JALSSM010000040.1 GCA_026984275.1 Gammaproteobacteria bacterium | reverse complement strand
GGAGATGCCAATGACCCAGAAGAAAACGACCAGTGGTTTTCGCAAGGCTTCGAGAAAGGCGTGATCCCAGTGTGTGCCAGTGGTTTTTAATTTTCTGTGCAGGCGATCGAGGAACTTGTGCTCTATTAAAGTTGCCAGAAGAACAAGAAAAATAACAATGGCAATCTGAACAATCCACGGGCCATGGTCATAGTAATCTGTTATCTGGTTGATGAGTTCTTCAGGCATGGATCGGTTGTCCTTAATGAATGGCTAATAAATGGGTGTCACTATAAAACCATCTTTTTCCAGTAGTCCAAGAATTCCATCTTCGCCGGGTAAATGTAAAGCACCAACAGCAATAAAAGCATTACCTTCTATGAGGCGGATCTGCATTCGTTCAACCATTTTCCGGTTACGTTTTACAATCAAATCTTCCATGAGTTCCTTGTAGCGATCTTCTTCATCGGGTTCGTATTTCTCGGCCATGAATGCAAGACCGGCCAGATCACGTTTAAGATAAAGATCCTTCATTTGCAGAACGTCTTTCTGAAAAGTCTCATAGTGACAAACCGTATCTTTCAGCAGTTGAACCTGATCTTCTTCGGCCATTTTATCAAAGATGCCAAGTTGTTCGTCGAGAGTCTCCAGACCATAAATTTTTGCACCGAATTGTTTTCCGCGGTTGAGGATTACCATATCGACAGGAATACCGCCTTTCGATGGTGGCATACTCAGTGAAAGATAGGCCGCCCAGGGTTTCAATGTTTTTGCCATGTCTTCATTGAAGCCATAGGTTTTCAATAGTTGCATGGCACTGTCGTAGAGTTCATCACCCACTTTGCCTTTGAGTGTTGAGCCATCGGAATAATTCATGGCTTTGGACATTTCGTAAAAGGTATTGACGTTGAATTTGACTTCAAGGGTGACACTGTGAGCATTGTCCAGTGCATCGAGAACAGGTCGTGCTAACGTGGTGATTTCTTTATCAGGTAGATGCATGGTGCCATAGAGGTAGCTGGGAGTGAGTCCAATTCGATGGATTTTCCACAACAATCCTTTGGCATGATGATCCGGTACGATCTGTTCAGGTTTGGCCAGAACCAGGGGTTCGCAGGTCATTTCCGCCTGTGTTGTTTGAGAGAGAATCGGGCTGATCAGGATCAGAAGCAGGCCGAAGAAAGAAATAATTTTTTTCATGTTTAGATCGTCTATAAAAGTTCATCATCACCCAGATCAAGTTCCTGACCCGGGTTAAGTGCATTCAATTTTTTTACACGTTGTTGCCAGTCTTTATCGTTTGTCAGTTGTTGCCGTGTGATCAGTTTTCGTCCATGCATTCTTATTAACCTGACCTGAGAAACAGGTTCATTATAATCGCCCAGATGATCAAGTACCTGAATGGCTCCTTCCTGATCATTACAGATCAGAACCATATCACAACCTGCTCCCAGAGCTGTGCGCGTTCTTTCAACGAAATCACCACCGACTTCAGCACCGGCCATACTCATATCGTCAGAAAAAATGGCACCTTGAAAGTTCAGTCTTTTCCGCAACACTTCCTGTAACCAGAAGGCTGAAAACCCCGCAGGCATTTTATCAACATGAGGATAGATCACATGGGCAGGCATGATAGCTTCTAATCCATTGTCGATCATCTTTTTGAAGGGAATAAGATCATGTTCTTCAATGTCTGCAAAGGAACGTTCATCAACGGGGATTTCATGATGCGAGTCTGCTTCAATTGATCCATGTCCTGGAAAATGTTTGCCAACCGCTGCCATTCCCGCATCATGCATACCCTGTCGATAGGCAAAGGCCAGTCTTGCAATCACATCGGGTTTTTTGTGGAAAGCCCGATCGTTGATCACGCGGCTGATGCCTCCCAGATCAAGGATTGGAGCAAAGCTGAGATCGACGCCCACAGTTCTTAATTCTGCGGCCATCACCCAACCCAGATCGTAACTGAGTGATAATGCTTCATCCACATTCTGATCGTAAATTTTGCCAAGTTCAGCACAGGCGGGCAGACGAGTGAACTCATGGCGGAAACGCTGTACCGCGCCACCTTCATGATCGACGGCGATGACCAGACGAGTGTGACGATCAGCCTGGATGTTTTCAACTAATGCCGACACCTGTTCTACGGAGTCATAATTGCGGCTGAAAAGGATTACGCCACCTACCAGTGGGTGATGCAGAATTTCTTTTTCTTCTTCGGTCATTTCCAGACCTTGAAGATCGATCATTAATGGGCCGAGTGTCATAGCGAGATCATGATTCCTTAATATCCATTTTGTCACGTAACTTATCGCCCAGCATATTGACTGACAATACGACCAGACACAAGGCCAGACCGGGTGCAATCACCATGTGCGGTGCCACCAGCATATAACGAGTGCCATCCCTGATCATGGTTCCCCATGAAGCGGTTGGTGGCTGGATTCCCAACCCCAGAAAAGAGAGACCGGCTTCTGCAATGACAACGCTGGCGATTCCAAACGTGGCCTCGATGATCAGAGGAGCCATGATCAGCGGTAGGACGTGGCGTAAAAGTGTTCTCCGGGTGGTTGTGCCTAATGCCTGAGCGGCCTGAATGTGTTCGCGGTTTTTAATGCTTAATGTCTGGGCGCGAGCCAGTCTGGCGAACCCCACCCAGCCGACAACGGTGAGTGCGATAATAATATTATTAATACCGGGACCTAAAATTCCTGCCAGTGCAATCGCGAGTAAGATGCCGGGGAAGGCCAGAAAAATATCAATGATACGGACGATGATCAGATCCAGCCATCCTCCTCGCCATGCTGCAATAATCCCGATAATGGTACCGACGATAGATGATAGCAGGACGACCCAGACACTGACGAAGAATGACGTTTTAGCACCCGTGATCAGGCGATCGGAAATAGATCGGCCAAGATCGTCATAACCAAACCATTCATGATAAGAAGGTGGTGTCAGGATCTGTTCGAGTTTTATTTGATCAGGTGACAGATTTAAAAAACTGCCAAACAGGGCTAAACCACACCATAGAAGAATAACCATTGACGAGAATATCAGGCTGCTTGATCGGTGTCTCATTCTGATAGCCTCACTCTCGGATCAAGCCATCCATAGGCCATATCGGTCATCGTGTTGACGAGGACATAAGTGAGACTGATGACCAGGACGCAGGCCTGTACGACGGGATAATCGCGCTGCTGGATGGCCTCGATAGTCAGTTGACCGATTCCTGGCCAGGCGAAAATCGTTTCGGTGATCACGGCTCCACCAAGTAATGCGCCCAGTTGTAAACCAAGAACAGTGATAATGGGTAAGGTGGCATTTCCCAGCGCATGTTTCAGGATCACACGCCATTCGGTCATGCCTTTGGCTCTTGCCGTACGAATAAAGTCTTCATTCAGTACCTCAAGAACGGCTGATCGCACCATCCGTGACAAGATAGCGGCAAGGGCCGTGCCCAGTGTCAGAGCGGGTAAAATGATTGAGCTAAATCCATCACTGCCACTGACCGGAAACCAGCCCAGCCATAAAGAGAAAATCAGGATCAGGATTGGACCCATCCAGAAATTAGGGATTGATACACCCAACATGGCGAAACCCATAGCGCTCCTGTCGATTAGTGATTCTTTTCTGATCGCAGACAGGAGCCCAAGTGGAAATGCAATGAGTATCGCGAAGAGCAGGGCTGTGATGGCGAGCATAAAAGTATAAGGAAGTCGTTCGAAAAGGATCGCTGTGATTTGACGTTTTGAGTGCAAGGATTTACCCAGATCCAGATGTGTCAGATCCGAAAGATAAGTTTGAAACTGTTTCAGAACGGGTTGATCAAGTCCCAGTTCATGACGCAGCGCTTCTCGATCAGCAGGTTGAGCTGATTCGCCCAACATCACTTCCACCGGATCACCGGGAATCAAATGCAATAGAAAAAATACGATGCAGACAACACCGGTTGTCACCACCAGAGCACTACCCAGTCTGATCAGGAGGAAGCGAATCATAGGTCAGGTTCTTATCGTCTATTGAGAAAAAATTATATTCAAAAATATGGGTTTTGGTGAGCAAGGCCATTTCAATGTATTATAGCGCGCAAAAATACTTACCGAGAAAATAGATCATGGCACAGTTTCGATTCAAATCAGATGACAGAGATGAAGTCAGACCCGATAGGGAGATAAGAATGAGAGAAGAAAGTAAAGTATCTGCAGCAGCAACAAACTTCATGTCATTTTTTGTACGTTTAATGGGAATATTTATGTTGCTGGTCGGACTCTGGATGGGGGTCAAGGTTATCACTGAAGTCTGGGGACTTTATCGCGGGCCACAACATATTGAGCGTTTTGCTGACGCGATTGATAAAGGATCTAATCTGGATAAGGTTCTGGCCAATTTCTCATCAAGAAAGCCAGGAAGAGCCAAAGAGCGTGAAGGTCTGGTCGAAGAGACAAAGGCTTCTGAAAAGCAGAACGAATCTCTGCGTATTTCCTACTTTCTGGCCTGGGTGATCGTTATCTTATTGTTGATGATGATCGGGCGACTGGCTTTGGCCGCCATAAAAACGGGAGGTGAATTAGCACTTTACGATCTTCAGGTAAAACGCTTTGCCAGATTGTTGATGGAAGAAGTTCGCGATCCTGATAAGAAAAAGTGAGTCTTTAGAAAGCTCTGATCAATTCATCCATGTCTCACAGGAAAGTCTGAATTAATCAGAGGCTCCCTGGATTTCAGGTTTTTCTGATCAGTCAGTAAAAATCCCCATGGTTTCGTGGACATAATCTTCCAGACTTTCAAAATCCGGTTCACTATAACCAAGATATTCCAGAATAGGAGATTTGATTTTCTCCCATTCATAATCAGAATCATTTTTCCCCAGAATCTTATAAGCACATGAAGTATGCTCAGCGATTTTCAGAATTACCAGCATCATATTCAAATCGCTATCTTCCTGAAGGCTTGTTGTCAGGCGATCAAGATTGTGATGATCCCTGATGATCTGTCGGACGTGCTGAGGAAGTTGCCAGCTCTTTGCAATGAGATAACCCACAATTGCATGGTTGCAATTATGCGTCTTGTTTTCAGT
>JALSSM010000039.1 GCA_026984275.1 Gammaproteobacteria bacterium | reverse complement strand
GACATCTATTTTTTGCACCAGAATGGCAATTTCCTGTTCGAGTCGTGTTTCATCCATCTGGTCAACTATTTCCTGTAGCCGATCATGGAGTTTTTTGTTGAGTGATTGAATGATCACAGGCATTTGCTGACGGATTTTAGCTACTTGTTCTGCGGCGGCCTTACAGCGAGATTCCACCATCTCTGCAAGTTTTTCACCTTCTCTTTGACGTGTTTCGATTAAGGTATCCAGCGTTTCATCCATGAGTGAGGAGATGGCTTTACCCGTGGTTTCCAGATCAAGATCTGTTTTTTCAAGCACACCTGGCCAATTTAAAACATCGAGAGGGTTTAATGCGGTTGTTTCATATACGATTCCGGCGATCTCTTTTGTTGCGGCGGTTAACTGGGCAACCAGAGGGAAGTTTATTGTAAGTGACTCCTGTTGAATTTCGGGTTTGAATTTTAGTGTGCAATCAATTTTTCCACGCTTCAGTTTATTAGCGATCTGTTCACGAAATTGTGATTCCAGACCGCGTAACTCTTCCGGTAAACGCAGGTTCACGTCCAGATAGCGATTATTAACTGAGCGGATCTCCCAGACGGCACTTCCCCAGTCACCATTGGCACTGTGGCGGGCAAAAGCGGTCATGCTGTGAGCCATTAGCTTTGCTCCTGAATGATAACTTGATCAGCACCCGATTTTTCTTCAATCGTACCTATCTGGAAGGCTCGTTCACCGAGTTCAGAAAGACGATCAATGATGGCTTGTGACTGATGATTATCGACGATCAGTACCATGCCGATTCCGCAATTAAAGGTGCGGTACATTTCTGTTTGATCAATGTTGCCTTTTTCTTGCAGCCAGTCAAAGATTTCAGGTATTTCCCAACTGGACGATGCTATGACGGCTGCACAATGTTCTGGAATGACACGTGGAATATTCTCCAGCAGGCCTCCTCCAGTGATATGTGCCAGTGCATGAACGGAAAACTGGCTGATCACATCGAGTAAAGGTTTCACATAGAGTCGTGTCGGTTCCAGCAGAACTTCGCCGATAGGACGACCATTAAAACCTTCATCCAGGCTGGTGTTTGAAACTTCAAGAACTTTACGGATCAGAGAATAGCCATTGGAGTGTGGGCCGCTGGAGGCGACGCCGATCAACACGTTGCCAACTTCGACCTGACTACCATCAATCATGTCTTCTTCTTCCACAACACCGACACAAAATCCGGCCAGATCATAATCTCCGGCAGAATACATATCTGGCATTTCGGCTGTTTCACCACCGATCAGCGCGCAGCCGGATTGCTCACAGCCGGCAGCAATTCCACTGATCACATCCGTAGCAATATCAACACTCAACTTTGAGGTTGCGTAATAATCAAGAAAAAATAGCGGTTCTGCCCCCTGGACGATCAGATCGTTAACACACATGGCGACCAGATCAATACCGATGGTGTCATGTTTACCCATTTCGATAGCAAGACGAAGTTTGGTCCCCACACCATCGGTGCCAGAAACCAGTATCGGGTTTTTATAACCGGTGTCGGCCAGCTTAAACAGTGCTCCGAAGCCACCCACATTTCCCATCACCCCGGATCGTCGCGTGCGTTTGACCATGGGTTTAATACGATCAACAAGCTGATTGCCACTATCGATATCGACGCCAGCGTCTTTATAAGTGAGTGATGAAGAGTGTGTCATTGCTTATCCAAATGCGCTAAACAAGCGATTCTATAAACTATAGCTGATTTGAACAAGGGTTCCTTAAACTAGCGGCATGGCATAGCGTTTGCCTTTATAATAGGAATTCAGGAAATGGGAGAAGAGTTTGCTAACCAATCTGAGTGATTCACAAAAGTGGCTATTGCTGGGAATACTGGCTTTTGGTGGCTGGTTGATCTATTTACTTGCACCGGTATTAACGCCGTTTATGATCAGTGCTTTGTTGGCCTATCTTGGTGATCCGCTGGTTGATCGGCTGGAAGCCCATAAATTTTCCCGTACACTGGGTGTGGTCGTTGTTTTTTTTGTGATGTCACTGATCGGTCTGATTTTGTTATTGGTTATGATTCCAATGATGGAAAAACAGATCTCTGTACTCATCGTCAAAATCCCTCAGGCGATTGATAATTTCCAGCAGACCGTCTTGCCACGTATTGCACAATTTGCCGGTTTTGAAACGCCTACTCTGGATACCAGTGCATTTAAACGAGCAATCATGGGTAACTGGGAGAGTCTCAGTGGTGCGATGGGCGGCGTGTTTGGCAAGTTAACGACCTCTGGACTGAAAGTGATGAACTGGCTTGCATTTCTTGTGTTGATCCCAGTGGTCACTTTTTATCTTCTACGTGACTGGGATCTGCTGGTTGCCAGAATCCATGATTTATTACCACGCCGATTTGA
Source organism: Gammaproteobacteria bacterium (assembly GCA_026984275.1). Lineage (GTDB taxonomy): Bacteria > Pseudomonadota > Gammaproteobacteria > CAJXQU01 > CAJXQU01 > CAJXQU01. Next base: position 2,725 of record JALSSM010000039.1, on the reverse strand, counting down.
GCCAACGATAACTAAGTTAGCTAAAGAATGTGATGGTGTTTTAGCAGAATTTTTCCGGGGACAATTGTCAGTCATGATTGCTTTAGCGATTATTTATACCATTGGTTTGATGATTGTTGGTCTTGACGTAGCTTTCCTGATCGGCATGTTATCCGGGCTGGTGAGTTTTGTGCCTTATCTCGGGTTTATTGTCGGGATCGTTGTGGCAAGTATCGCCGCAATGATGCAGTATCATGATTTCATTCATGTGGCCTATGTGGCCATTGTATTTGGTGTCGGGCAGGCACTGGAAGGAATGGTGTTGTCACCCATGTTGGTGGGTGATCGTATTGGTTTGCATCCTGTTGCTGTTATCTTTGCCGTTTTGGCGTGTTACTCGCACTACCCGTTGCTGCCATAATTGTCGTGATTTTGCGGCACTGGCAAGATCTTTATAAGGAAAGCGATTTTTATACTCCCTGATGTTGAAATACCCGTTACAACTACCCCTGACATTTGGTCAGGCCGAGGTCTTTTCTTTTGATCAGTTTCTTGCTGGAAGAAACGATGAGGTTATTCAAAAGCTAAATTCTATGGTTGATGATCAGCCATCAGAAAGCATTTTTATCTGGGGTGGTTCAGGCTCAGGCAAGAGCCATTTGCTGCAGGCGTTATGCAAATCTTTTTCAGATAATGAACAGCCATCCGTTTATTTGCCTTTATGGCAACATCAAAAATTTACACCTCAGATATTGGAAGGGTTAGAGGTATTACCCGTGATCTGTCTGGATGATGTGGAACAAATAGCAGGTGATGAAAACTGGGAGCGGGCAATCTTCAATTTATTCAATCGTATCAAAGAAGAAAATAACCTACTGGTTATGGCCGCACAATCAGCGCCACAAAATATAGAATTTAACTTGGCTGATCTCGATTCCAGAATGAATTGGGGTTTGATTTATCAGCTACAGGAACTGAACGATAGTGAAAAACTAATGGTGTTACAACAGAGAGCCAAAACCAGAGGTTTCAAATTGCCAGATGAGGTCGGAAACTATCTGATCACACGTTTGCCGAGAGGCATGCATGCCTTATGTGATTTTCTGGACAAGCTTGATGTGGCCAGTCTTGCGGCAAAAAGAAAACTAACCATTCCATTTGTCAGAGAATTACTGGAATAGAATTCATGAAGAAATATTTTTTAGTGTTATTAGTTTTATTGAGTGGGATCACAAGTGCTGAAGAAACGCCTCGAAGTGAAAAAGCAGAAACACTTTTTTCTGAATATAAAGATGCCGTTATTCAAGTTCGAATTATCGATAAAACTTCCCAGTCAAAATCCTCTATCGGATCAGGTTTTTTTGTTAGCAGTGATGGTTATATTGTCAGTAATTATCATGTTGTTTCTGAGTGGGTTTTAAAACCAGAACGTTATCAGATTAAATATTTATTAAGTAATAAGCAGGAAGGTGAACTGACGTTGATTGATGTTGACGTTATTCACGATCTGGCCCTCTTAAAAGCAGATTTAAAACCAGAAATACATTTTGATTTATTACACAGAAAGTTGCTCCAGGGTGAACATTTATTTTCTTTTGGAAACCCTCATGATATCGGTCTTTCAATTGTTGAGGGTACTTACAATGGTTACATCGAAAAATCTCTTTATAAAAAAATTCACTTTACAGGATCGGTCAATCCTGGCATGAGTGGGGGACCTGTGGTTGATCGAAATGGTCATGTTGCCGGTGTCAATGTTTCAGGTGCTGGTAACCAGTTAAGTTTTCTTGTGCCGAAAGAGTATGTTCAGACCCTGATCGAAAAAAGAAATGATCAATCACCAGAAAAAACCGATTTTCTTGACTCAATTCGTGAACAGATCCTGGCTAATCAAAAGGGATATATGCAGGAGATTTTGAAGGAACCACTGAAAACGATTGTTATGGATGGATATTCACTTCCAGGTGATGTTGGTGATTTTATGAAATGTTGGGGTGGAACGGAGAAGCGTGAAAAAATGCTCTATGAGCAAACCTATAAGATTTGTCGAACCGAAGATGATATTTATCTTTCAATGGGGCAGCAAACCGGCGTTGTAGAGTATGAACATGATCTTTATAAAGCCAGGGGCCTGGGTAAAGCAAGATTCTTTGCTTTGATGGAGGAAATATTATCGATGCCAAAATCAGCCGCATATGCTGATGAAGAAATGGTCACCGTATATGAATGCCAGACGGGTCAGGTTGAGCATCTGGGAACCAAATCAAAACTTGTTTTTTGTCTCAGGGAATATAAAAAATTTGCAGGTGTTTATGATGCATGGATGACATCGGTTGTACTTGCAGGCAATGATGAAGTGTTACAGACCAGCCTGATGTTATCCGGCGTGAGTTATGAAAATGCCGTGAGGTTTTCCCAGGCTTATATGGAGAAAGTGCAATGGAACAGGTAGTGTCTGGACAGAGTATGAATTCTATTGATGACTATGGTGTGGTAGAAGTTCTGGATCGAGGTGGTAAGGTTGTTCAAAGAGTCGAGGTTGATCAAAGTGATCTGACGATTGGCCGTGGTTATGACAACGATATCATTCTTGATGATCCTTATGTTTGTCTTGAGCATGCTTCTGTGAAGGTAGAAGACGGAAAGTTGCTGGTTAATGATCTTGATAGTGTTAACGGAATTTCTCAAAATAAATATCATTTCAGAGGGCAACAAATTAATCTGTCTTCGAATGAAACCTTCAGAA
>JALSSM010000038.1 GCA_026984275.1 Gammaproteobacteria bacterium | reverse complement strand
AATTGTGATATTTGTCCTGTACGGAGCAGGGCAAATAAAGGGTCATCTGAAATTCTGGGTTTGCTCATGTTTTCTACTCCAATCAAGTGTCTCAACAATTATAGCGGCAATTCGCTGGAATCATTCAATACGTTTCAAGAGCCTGGATCAGTTTGTGATGAATTCCACCAAACCCACCATTACTCATGATCAAAATATGATCGCCAGGTTTTGCAGTTTCGACCACGGACTTAATGATTGATTCAATATCTGAAAAAATCTGAAAATCGCCATCTCCAGTATTAATGACTGATTCAAGGTTCCAGTCCAGGTCATCAGGCTGAAAAATAAAACACAGATCAGATCGAGACAAGGCTTCTCTCAATGATGACTTATGTACACCCATTCGCATCGTATTCGATCGGGGTTCAAGGATGCTGATAATTCTCTGATTTTTTACATGCTGTCTTAAAGCTTCGAGTGTCTTTTCTATGGCTGTGGGATGGTGGGCAAAATCATCATAGATGGAAATATTGTTGATCATCCCCAGACGTTCCATCCGTCGTTTCACACTTTTGAATTTGCTTAAGGCCTCGCAAGCAATGTCTGGTGTGATGCCAGCATGCCGAGCTGCTGCGATCGCAGCAACCGCATTCATGGCATTATGCTGCCCGATGAGTTGCCAGTTAACCTTGTATGATTCGTTGTTCAGTGAAACTGAAAATTGTGCAAAATCGGAAGTGATGGGTGTGATCGACCAGTCTGCCTGATCATGGGCATCCCCCATTGTCTGTGTCTCAGACCAGCAGCCCTGGTCAAGCACATCCTGAATATTTTCATCAGCCGCAGGATAAATAATCAGGCCGGTACCCGGTATCGTTCTTACCAGATGATGAAATTGTCGTTTAATCGCATCCAGATCATCAAAAATATCGGCATGATCAAATTCGAGATTATTCAGAATTGTTGTACGTGGCCGGTAATGGACGAATTTCGAACGTTTGTCGAAAAAAGCCGTGTCATATTCATCCGCTTCGATGATAAAAAATGGGTGTTCTCCAAGACGGGCCGAGCGTCCGAAATTTTCTGCCACACCGCCAATCAGGAATCCAGGTTTCATTCCGGCATCCTCCAGGATCCAGGCCAGCATACTGGTTGTGGTTGTCTTTCCATGTGTTCCCGCTACACCCAGCACCCAACGATCCTGCAAGGCATGATCAGCCAACCATTGTGGGCCAGACGTGTAAGGGATACCCCGATCGAGGATGTATTCCACCATCGGGTTGCCACGCGACATAGCGTTTCCAATAATCACCAGATCGGGGGCTGGGCTAAGATGTTCAGTCTTATAGCCCTGAAATAAAGTAATGCCACTTTTTTCAAGTTGAGTGCTCATTGGTGGGTAAACATTGGCATCAGTACCGCTGACCTCGAAGCCAAGCTCACGAGCGATCAACGCCAGCCCGCCCATAAAGGTACCGCAGATCCCGAGGATATGAATTGTTTTAGTCATTATGAAGTCGGAAATATAAAGTCAATTAACTGAAAATACACCAGCGGATACAAAATGGAAATCAGGAACCCCTGTAACAAAGTCGTTGAAAGTGCGTGGCGCAGGATATGCGCAGTGACAGCAATTTCCCAGATAAAAAGACCTAACCAGAACAGGCTCCCGGTCGTCATACTGACGTCGTGTTTTTCAGCATAGACCAGCATCACGACAACCGGTACCGCAAAAACAGAAATAACAATTCCAGCGCCTAATTGTGCTGTTAGTGTCTGAACAAAGCGCATTGGTTTATTATAGAGCCTAAGAATCAGCTGAGTGATAATGATGACGACAGCGAAGTTCAGAATAACTGCGACAACAGCGTGCTGAAAAGACAAGTTGATCAGGTTCAGCAGTAAAGCAACGGATAAAGAAATGACAAAAACAATACCAAGAAAAAATCCTGAAGTGGGTAGATCTTGTGGCCCGCGCTGGAACAGGCAGATTTCCAGAAAAGAATTAAACAGAGTTTTTAACGAATTGATCATGTGAGCTATTATACCCATGAAATTCACAATCATTGTTAATGATGCACCCTATCAGTCGCAGTCAGCGGACACCGCCTGCAAGTTTGCCCATGCGTTGCTCGACGAGGGACATGAGCTCACACAGGTATTTTTCTATTTTGATGGTGTCTGGAATGCCCTCGCCGATGCAGAACCACCACAGGATGATCGACATGTGGTTGATAACTGGTCGAAGTTGGCACTGAAAAATGAACTGGAATTGATCGTTTGTTCGACCGTCGCCATGCGTCGTGGAGTATCAGAACCATTGGCTGCGGGTTTCCGGCTGGATACACTGGGCAGGCTTACTGAGGCCGTGACAATGTCTGATCGTGTTATTACTTTTGGTGGATCATGAAGCAGAATAAAACCTGTCTTTTTATTAACCGACGATCACCCTACGGTAGTAGCCGTGCTCAGGAAGCGCTGGATATGGCATTTGCGTTATCAGCGTTTGAACACAAAGTCAGTCTGGTTTTTATGGATGATGGTGTATTGCAAATTCTTCGTGATCAGGATCCTTCTGAAATTGGGATGAAAAATATTTCACCAGCCTTTCGTGCCTGGGAAGATTATGAAATTGAGCACATTTATGTAGAAAAAAAATCACTGGATATGCGAGGAATAAAAAAGTCAGATCTTTTGATCGAAGCAGAAATAATTGAGTCCGATCAGCTGGGAAAGATCTTAAATAAACAGGACTTCATTTTTAACGACTGAATATGTCTAACCTTCATATCATCAACTCCTCACCAGACCGGGGAACATCATTAAAAAGTTGTCTGCGTGTGGTGCAAAATGGTGATGCCATCATTTTAATTGAAGATGCTGTCATTGTGGCAAAAAAAGAGAGTCAAACAGAAATATTGATTAATAATATTACAACAAAATTATTTGTACTTGAGCCCGATCTGAAAGCCAGGGGGATCCGATCAGATCAGGTCATTGAAGGAATTGAGTTGGTAAGTTATAACGATTTCGTAAAATTTACGGTTAAATATAACAGCATTCAAACATGGAATTAGTGCCAACAACAAAAGACGGATTTCTGATCAATAAGGAAGACTGGACACCAGAAATTGCCGAGATCATTGCTAAAGAAGAAGGAATAAAACTCACCGAAGCCCACTGGGAAATTATTTACTTTGTGCAGGACTATTACCAGGAATACAGTATCACACCAATCATGCGAATCCTGGGGAAAGCCATCGGAAAAAAGCTGGGTGAAAATAAGGGTAAAAGTCGTTATCTCTATACGCTTTTTCCAGAAGTACCGATAAAACAGGCTGCCCGAATCGCGGGCTTACCGAAGCCACCGAGCTGTATCTAAATCTGATTGACTTTCAGAACAAAGTGAAGGATGTCAGGCATGAATCCACAGAATTATTCGTCAAGCTTTTTGCTTGTTGAACTATTCTCACCAGGGAATACAATCTTGTTTGTTTCAATACCAAGAAAAGTAACGGCCAATACGATGACCAGAATCATGGCGGTTAACACCCAGCGAGTTACCTGACAGCGTTTGCACTTTTGTTTAGCCATAACTTATTGTTTCCACATACGTCCTTTTCGTTCTCTCAATTTATCGGCAGACTCACCACGCAATCGACCCCATAAAGGAATGCCAGCACGCATTTCTATTTCGATGGTTGCGCACAGATAAGTTTCAAGAGACATATCCGATTTCTCATTCGGAATGATAAAAGACCAGAGTTTCAGATGACCTTTTACATCTTCTGCAAGGATGGATTTGAAATAAGAGTGCGGGACCGGGATGACAACATCATCGGCCTGATCAAAATCATCACCAATAATGGTGATCTTTTTACCAACATCAAACAGAGGGCCGCAGATGGAATACACTTCAACATAGAGATTCGCCAGATCACGGACAGCTTCCTCGAGTCGTTTCCAGATACCACGATTGAAGGCTGGTTTCTGAGGACTCATATTGGTTAACAAAAAGGTCTCACTATTTTTGATCTGAGTTGCCCGACGATCAGCACTGGCAATCAGATGACCACGGTCATAACCAGAACCTGAATAATCGTCCAGATTGGCACGGAATCTTTCCGGAACACGAAGATCTGGACGAAAGCTGTCTACGCGATCAACCTCCACTCGCCGATTTTCCGGATCGATGACCTCCATTGCCCAACGTGGCTGCCGGAAAAGATAAGAATAACCGACGATGTATTCACGGTTATATAGCAGTTGGTCGGCTGGTGGCATGCCATATCTGCTTTCAGGTCTGAGGCTGGGTATTTCGATCATAAAAGTTTGATAGTTTGTTATGTTACAAGCATAGCAAAATATTCAGCGTATGATCTTAACAAACTACAGCCGGACGTTTTATTTTCTCGATTCTGATTCTTTGATCCTGCTTTGATTGATCAGCCTGGTGATGTCGTTAATTTCTTTTCCGAGTCTGGTCAGAATATCGTCGATACTGATAATGCCTGAAAGTAGTCCGTCCTTGTCCACAACAGGCGCACGCCGAACTGTTTTCTGACTCATTTTCTCCAGCGCATCCGCTATATCTTCATTTTCATTTATCACGACGGGATCGGGGGTCATGATATCCTTCAGAACGACCTTTTCGGGAGGGACTTCTTCAGCCAGAATTTCAACGACCAGATCCCGATCAGTCACAATACCAATCGGTTTTCCAGCCTGATCGACAACAATAATGCTGCCAACGTGCTTTTCCCGCATCATTTCTGCAACTTCAGTAATACCAGCATTTTCATCAATATAAACAACATTTCGATGACAGGTTTTTGAAACAGACATAACTTTCTCCTCCTTTTCCTGTTAAAGAAAAATTACCACTAATCAGATAGATTTTTCCTGAGCCAGGTCAAGAAAACAGGATTATTTAATGGAATAGTGAGATTTAATCTGATGGAATAATGTTATTGGTAAATCTGTGTGGCATCTTTCAGCTTCTCTGCAATAGCTTTCCGCAATGATCCAGGCGTTATGACTTCTACCTCTTCCGCATATTTAAGAATATCCATCATCAACTCACGCGGATCAGAATAGGGAATAGTAAGTTCCACACTGCCATCTTTCAGAACTTTCATTTTTTGATCAGGATGCCAGACTTCA
>JALSSM010000037.1 GCA_026984275.1 Gammaproteobacteria bacterium | reverse complement strand
TGTCGTCACGATATCCATGACCTTTTCACGCTCTCCGGCGATCAGTTCATGTAAAGAACGCTTACCAAATTCGGCTCGCATATTATCGTTTACTTTTTGATAGATCAGTAGACCGGCCTGATCCTGATCACCACTGGTGGCATTATAGAAAACAACCGGATCTTTTATCCGCCATTTAATGAACGAATCAACAATCACGTAGTTCTGATCCTGCGTCAAATAACGCTGAGGTTGCTCATCTTCAGTCAAAATACGTTTATCAAACTTCCGTATGTTATTGATAAATGGCACTTTAAAGTGCAGCCCTGGTTCGAAGTCAGCACGCTTTATTTCACCCAGTTTAAATAATACGGCCCACTCTGGCTCTTTAACCGTAAAGGCTGAAAGTGCAATAACAACCGCGGCAATGATAAAACCCATCATTATTTTAGACATAACTATCGTGTACTCCTGGTTCGGCTATCTGCTCGATCACGCATACCCTGATCGACACTTTCCGATGAACTTCTGGATTGAGAAGGCGTTGTCGATGGCAACAATGGTTTCGGCAACTGACCAGCCGCTTCCTGGCCTAAAGGTAAATAGAGAATATTGTTACCCTCTCCAGTATCGAGAAAGATTTTGCGGTTGCGGGATAAAACAGATTCCACAGACTCCAGATAAAGCCGCTCACGAGTCACTTCCGGGGCCTTTTTATACTCTTTCAGTAACTGCTCAAAACGACTGGCCTGGCCTTCGGCCTGAGCAACAATTCTAGCCTTATAAGCCAGTGCATCTTCGGTCAGTCTTGCTGCTTTACCACGCGATTTTGGAATGATCTCATTTTCATAAGCCTTCGCTTCATTGATCACGCGTTCCTTATCCTCACTGGCTTTTTTGACATCATCAAAAGCATCTTTTACCTCTTCGGGTGGCTTGGCCGGTAACATGTTGACACTGGTTACGATAATACCTGCATCGTAGGTATCCAGTGTTCCCTGTATCAGCTTTTGAGTGTCAACGGCGATCGCACCACGCCCTTTCGTCAGGATATAGTCCATGTTGCTATGACCAATCACATTACGAATTGAACTTTCTGTCGCCTGCAATAGCGTCATGTCAGGCCCTTTTACATTAAACAGGTAATTCTTTACGTCCTTGATTTTGTACTGAACGGCCAGTTCAATATCGACAATATTCTCATCATTGGTCAACATGGTTGCGTGGTGTTTCTGAGATCGGATCTTGTTGACATTAACCTTGTAAACTTCCTCGATCGGCTTGGGAAAGCGAATATTCAGCCCAGGGTTCAATGTCGTGACATATTTACCAAAGCGCAAAACAACCCCACGTTCAGGCTCATCAATGATATGAATCGAATTAAAAGCCGCATAGATCAGTGCGAAAATCCCCAGCATTCCCAGAAAACCGGCATTGCCCATATTGCCTCTGCCTTTTCCACCGCCATTTGAGGAACCGCCGGGTTTTTTGCCACCAAAAATTCCAGCCAGTTTGGCCTGCATATTTTTTACGACTTCATCCAGATCAGGCGGAGTATCATTTCCACCATGTCCACCGCCCCAGGGATCATTCTGATCTTTTGGGTCTTTATCGTCTTTACCAGGCTCATTCCAAGCCATAAAACGTTCTCCAGTAATTGAAATAGTTGTTTTCTGAGTTATGCCAGAAGATTATGCCAGAAATTCTGACAAAGAGCCGCAAGATTGTACGGGGCTAGTTGTTTTGTGGCAAGCAGGAGACCCCTTCTTCAAGACAAAGATGATCAAGATAGGATTGTGGTAATTCGACTTTCAACTGCCAGATGGGGCTATCTCCCAGTTTTTCTTCAACAACGGCACCCATTTCATAAAGCTTCGCCCGGATCTGTCCCGCACTCATATCAACACTGAGCCAGCTTGAAACTTTATATTGTCGAAAAAAATCAGCGATCGCTGTAAACAACTCTTCCACTCCTTTTCCAGTGATCGATGATAACCAGACTCTTTTCGGTAGCCCATCATTACCATAATCAATCCTGGGTGAAACATCATCCATCAAATCAATCTTGTTCCAGACCTCGATCACCGGCACTTTGCCTGCACCCATTTCATCAATCACATCTTTCACATTTTCGATACGTTCCAGACGTTCATCAGAACTGGCGTCAATCATATGAAGTAAAAGATCCGCTTGACGGGTTTCTTCCAGTGTCGCGCGAAAGGCGGCCACCAGATCATGCGGCAGATGGCGGATGAAACCTACCGTATCACTGAGCACCAGTGGTCCTGCACCGGGGATCTGGATACGACGCAAGGTTGGATCAAGCGTTGCGAAAAGCTGATCGGCGGCATACACCTTGGCCCCGGTTAAATGATTGAATAGTGTAGATTTTCCCGCATTGGTATAACCCACCAGTGAGATTGAAGAGATCTCGGCATGGCGACGGGATTTACGGCTTTCATCACGTTGTGATCGAACTTTCTCAAGACGTGAGTTGATCTGTTTAATGCGGGCACCGATCAGACGTCGATCCGTTTCCAGCTGAGTTTCACCCGGGCCTCTTAAACCGATACCGCCTTTCTGACGTTCCAGATGGGTCCAGCCACGGATCAGTCGGGTCGAAAGATGTTTCAACTGAGCCAGTTCAACCTGTAAATTACCCTCAAAAGTACTGGCACGCTGAGCGAAAATATCAAGAATCAGTCCTGTACGATCCAGTACCCGGCATTCCAGCGCCGCTTCTATATTCCTTTCCTGTGCCGGACTCAGAGCATGGTCGAAAATGATGACTTCAGCCTCTGTCGATCCAATCAGAAGCCTGATCTCGTCAAGTTTTCCCTGACCGACAAAGTATTTAGGATCAGGAGTGTTACGGCTACCCGTAATAATGCCAGCAATCTCAGCACCCGCTGATTCTGCCAGTTCAACCAGTTCATCTAAATCATCGGAAGATTCAGCATGACGGATATCAAGGTGAACCAGAATTGCGCGTTCACCATGCTGAGGACGATCAAACAAATTGGGAACTACCCATAATTAATTGTCATGCTCAACTATTCATCATCTCCATCAATATCATCCGTACGCGGTAACTTCACATTCCGTGCAGGTACAACAGTAGAAATTGCGTGTTTATAGACCATCTGACTCACAGAGTTTTTCAACAAAATGACAAATTGGTCAAAAGATTCGATTTGCCCCTGTAATTTAATGCCATTAACCAGAAAGATTGAAACAGGAACACGTTCTTTTCGTAACGCATTCAAATATGGTTCTTGAAGTGATTGGCCTTTGCCCATTTTAGATCCCCTCTTATTGTATTTATTTATAGAATCCATCTCGGCCATATAAAACCCGAGAGAAATTAACAACTTGAAGTAATTACATGAAAACGCCTGTTATCCCCCTTGAATAATCATGCGCCATAACAATATTTAAGTATATACCCTATCAAGACAAAAATAATTCACCTTTGTTCAGTATTTGTAAAATTTCATGAAGTGGTGCTGTCGTATCGATTAGAATACGTTTAGCATCATTTGTCGATCGGAACCAGGTTAACTGTCGTTTTGCCAGTTGACGTGTGGCGATGACAGCCTTTTCTACCATTGTAGCCTGATCAATTTCACCAGCAAGATACTGCCAGACCTGTCGATATCCAACAAGTCGCATGGAAGGACTGTCTGCCTTCAGATCAAACTGTTGTTGTACCGCCCTGACCTCTTCAACAATTCCCTGCTTCATCATCTGATCAAATCGTTTTGCCAGTCTCTTATGTAACCAACGACGATCTTCTGGTTCGAGAATGACATTGATCATGTTATAGGGACAGACCTGTTCCAAACCCTTATTAAAAAACGACGTGATCGGCCTGCCCGTGATCTCGTAAACCTCTAATGCTCTTTCGATACGTTGCGGATCATTAGGATGAATCCGATCCGCTGCGATCGGATCAATTTCAGCTAATCGATCGTGCATAGCCTTCCACCCCAGATCAGCCGCTTCTTGTTCCAGCTTTTCCCGAACAACAGGATCAGCGGAAGGCAGTGCCGAGATCCCTTCCAGCAATGCACGAAAATATAATCCTGTGCCTCCCACCAGTAATGGGATCTTTCCAGAACGAGTAATTTTTTCCATCTCAGACAAGGCATCTTTTCTGAAACTTGCCGCAGAATAAACATCATCCGGATCAATCATATCGATCAGTCGATGAGGCGCCTGTTCCAGAATTGCTTTGTCTGGTTTCGCGGTACCGATATCCATGCCGCGATAAACCAGAGCGGAATCGACACTGATAATCTCAAAAGGAAAACGGGAAACCAGTTCAACAGCCAGATCGGTTTTACCTGTACCGGTAGGTCCCATAATCGATACGGCAACAGGAAGTTTTTTTTTATTCATTGTCAGAAATATCAATCAGTTTCTGCAAGTCTTTTTCGGATAACTTACGAATAAAAATTTTCTGATCACTTTCTTTAAGACAGCCAATCTGCTCAAGTAGCCTTTTTTCATCCTGTTGATCGACAGCGTATTTTGTCAGCAATGTAATCAATGATTTTTTAAGATCCTGTTGAGTGTCTTGTATTGTTGCAATGAGTGATTCAATGAACTCATCTGGGTCATCAATTGATATGACGGCTGGAAGTTGCCGTAATTGCCACTGATGATTGTCATTAAAGATCCTGATCCCCAGTTGCTCCAGAATTTCTGTATTTTTTTTCATCCGATCAGCCGACGTTTTGTCCACTATAAAACGATAGGGAAACAGCAAAGGTCTGGAAAGCACAGATTGCTCCAGTAGTTTTTTTTCACATAAAAAGGTCGTTGCTTTTTTAATATCAACCAACAATAAATGATCTCCTTTTTTAAACCATATAACATTTCCAATTCGATCACCCTGACTGGACTTGTCTGCCATTTTTAAAGGCTGTTCCTGCCATTTTTTCATTAGCACAGGGTTCGATCGATAACGGTTTGCCGTCTCTTTTACCACCTGATTGCTTCGCCCTCGTGCATCAGAAATATGTGTCGTCTGAGACAGGCGAGTAGATGGCGTTGAAGAATTTCCTGGCATAGATTTTTCAATCGTTGGAAGCTGTGGATCTGACAATGCCTGATGTAAAGCGCTATAAATAAAATCGTGAACGGATCGTCCTTCCCGAAAACGAACTTCTGTTTTAGCCGGATGAACATTGACATCAACCATGGCCGGATC
>JALSSM010000036.1 GCA_026984275.1 Gammaproteobacteria bacterium | reverse complement strand
TTCTTCCTCCTAAGTTTTATTTAATATTCAATTTTTATGAATTATAGTTTTAGAGTACCATCCGCCACCCGGCAAATGGTACTTAACTAAGAACCGATTAAATTCGGTCTTTAGCTTTGGAACAAAAAGATATTCCTGCGAAGCAGCTACACCACCACCCAGTTCAACCGCACATCCTGGATCCTTCATAGCCACTTCTGCGCCATTTTAAAGAAACCATAAACTTAACTTTTATATTATCGATATGCTTTATAATTATTTTTTGCCACTTCACTTCGGAACGCACTCTTTGAGTACGACGATCACAGTTTAGTGATGATGCACTGCAGCACCATATTCTTTGCATGGATCGCGTCAGGCAAGGCTTAGATACTATACAGGGTAACCGTTGAAATCAAACAAATTTCGAAGAAACAGGAAATTTTTTTAAGAGTCTTTAAAATCGGAATCTTGTTCGATTTCTAATTTTTATATCTTTTCCTGTCATTAAAACCCGTCTCTAAACTTTTCTCTGAAGGTTAGCGATGATAACATCGCTTATTTGAGGAAGCTGTGTTCAAAATCACACTACAAAAAAAGAGCACCGTTATATCACTGTTCACTTAGGGAGACTCCCCAGGTTAAGTCTGGTTTAATTTAGGCTGAGAAGAAAGAGTTCTAAAGCAATCACGACTTGATCGGAGCTTCCTTAAATTATTCAGAAACTAAAATAGTTAAATACTAGAGGAACTTGAAAATGACTAATGAATTAATCTCTCCACTTTCCGGGCTTAGACGTCTTATCGAAACGGATCAGGTTGGACCAAATGAAAACGAATTTCTTGATGATAAAGCTCCGGTCTGGTCTCCACATAGCAAGATCATCAACGTGACACCAGGCCCAGCTTTTGGCTCTGATCTGGTGACTCAATTTACTTCGACTCAAACAAGAGGTATGCGTGGCCCAAGCGTCGCGAAGTTTTTTACAACGGTTCGTGAAGAGTACGGTAAATTGGTCGGTATGCAAGAAGGCGGCAGGGCTTTGTTCTTCACCGGCTCAGGTACCGCTGCTACCGAAGCGGCTGCAGGCTCATGTCGCTTCCCTGGCGAAGCCGATTCCGACGCACCTGCTGTTGTTACTCTGGAAATTGGTGCTTTCAGTACCGCTATGGGTAACTGCGTTGAAAATCTGGGCAGAAACGTGATTCGTCTGAAAGGTGAAATTGGTGAAGACCTGCCCTTTGACAAGTGCAGAGAAGTCCTGGAAAAAGACACAGATCATTCCATCAAATTAGTCATGGCTCCGCTAAACGAAACAGGCTCAGGCGTGACGACTGATCCTAAAAAGTTACGCGACATACTGGATGACCTGAACCACCCAGCACTGCTTGTTATTGACGGTATATCTGCCATCGGTAGTATGCCATGCAACATGACTGAAATGGGCATCGATATGCTTATTGGCTGTAGCCAGAAAGGTATCATGGGTACCCCCGGCATCGGCATGCTCTCTCTCAGCGCTAAAGCGGTTGAGAAAGTTTATGAGGCCGACAAAGCGCTTGCCGATGCAGGTATTAAAAAAGGTCAACACTTCCTCCACCTTACCAAGATGATTGATGCGATGGATTCTCTGGGGCTACACCTTGAAACACCAGGCAATTACGCTCAATTCGCTGTGGCGTTGGATACGCTTGCGATCGAAGGTATTGATCGCGTTTGTGAACGTCATAAGGATTGTTCTGAAGTTTATCGTGCTGCGGTTAAAGGCGCAGGCTTAGAGTTGGTCGCAAAAGAAGAACATATCCAATCTAATGCAGTGACGGCGGTTAAAGCACCAGAAGGTTTTGGTGTACAAAAAATCACGGAAGTACTTAACATCATGTTTACCAAGCACGCCGTAGAAGCGGCCGCTATTCCGGGTGCACCTGATCTGGGCTGGCGTCTTTGTGCCACTGGCGGTATTCAGCCACAACACGCTCTGCAGGCTTCTATTGCCTTTTTGAACGCGTGTGACGAAGCGGGCGTACCAGTTGATGTTGACGCTGGTATTTCAGCGGCATCTAAAGCGTATAGAAATGTTGCCAAGTATCATCGTCCACTTCCAGGGATTGATGTTTACGGACGTTAAGATAGCCTGTAAATAATCTTGAATGAGCTGAAGGAAGGGCTATAGAAAGTTCTTCCTTCGGCTCTATGGCTGGTAACGCCAATATCTGCACATAGGCCGCACTCGCGCAGTGTGCCGTATTTAAACCTCATTGAGATTTAGTACCGGCGGACTGAAGCGAGTCCGCCTTACTTTGTTAACCAGAATTGTTTAATGAGAAAGATCTTTTTTCAGATCATCAACATCTTCGAGACCCACCGATAATCTGATCAGGCTATCAGTAATCCCTGCATCTTTCCTTTCAGTATCAGTCAGCTTCCAGTGCGTGGTCGTTCCGGGATGTGTGATGGTGCTTTTTGTGTCACCAAGATTTGCCGTGATCGAAAAGATGTTTGTACTATCGATCAGTTGCCATGCAGCCTCTTTCCCACCTTTTACTTCAAACGAAACAACACCACCAAAGCCGGACTGCTGCTCCTTCGCTAATTGGTACTGAGGATGATTTTCAAGTCCGGGATAATAAACACGTTTCACGAAAGACTGATCCTGTAACCAATGGGCAATATCCAAAGCATTCTCACAATGCGCTTTCATCCTGATCGAGAGCGTTTCCAGCCCTTTCAGAAAGACCCAGGCATTGAATGGACTCATGGTTGTGCCGCCACTTCGTAATATTCCGAATACAGATTCTCCGATCAACTTTTCGCTACTGACAATCGCACCACCAATACAACGACCCTGTCCGTCCAGATATTTTGTTGCTGAATGGATCACGATGTCAGCACCTAACGTTAACGGCTTTTGTAATGCTGGTGTACAAAAGCAATTATCGACAATCAACAGACATCCTCGAGAATGTGCAAGATCGGCAAGCGCTCTGATATCAGCCACTTCTGTCAACGGATTCGAGGGGGTTTCCAGAAACAGAATTCTGGTTTCCGGCTGAATAGCCGCTTCCCATGCAGTGAGATCAGTTAATGGAACAAAAGTCGTTTCGACACCAAATTTACTCAGAATGCCATTAAACAAACCCACCGTTGTTCCAAAAATACTGCGTGAAGAGACGATATGATCGCCCTGTTCCAGAAGTCCTAAACAGGTACTTAAAATCGCACTCATCCCGGAAGAAGTTGCGATACATCGTTCAGCTCCTTCAAGTGCCGCCAGTCGCTCTTCAAAAGTTCTGACCGTTGGGTTGGTGAAACGTGAATAGATATTACCTGGCTCATCTCCCGAAAAACGGGCAGCGGCTTGTGCTGCATTCTTAAAAACGAAACTGGACGTTGGAAAAATCGCTTCGCTGTGTTCTGACTCGGCGGTTCTATGCTGCCCAGCCCTGACAGCCAGCGTTTGTAACTTGTATTCCTGATCTTTATCAATCATTTTGACACCTGAATTTCATCGGCCCAAAACGAAAAAACCCGCGTTTAGCGAGAGCTAAAGCAGGCCGTACGCTTTAGCAAAATTTATTACGCGCCTGCAAGCTGAAGTGAATCAAATCGGCGCACTAACAGGTTAGGACATCGCTGTTGTTCTGTCAATGAATAGAGAAGTTTAAAAGATCAGGCTGTCATTGAAATCTCATCCGATGGATCATCACCTTCATCAGAATTTCTTTTTTGTTTCGCCTTGTCCGATCGCGATTTCTCCAGGTTATTTAAATAGCCTTGACTGATATCTCCGGTGACATATTTTCCAGTAAAACAGGACACATCAAACTCTGCAATCTCCGGGTTACCGATACGCGCTGACTCGATCAAGTCGTCCAGCTCCTGATAAATCATTCGATCAGCGCCGATCAGGTCACAGACTTCCTGTTCAGTTCTGTTATGTGCAATTAATTCTTCGGCAGCCGGCATATCAATACCGTAAACATTTTGATATCGAACCGGTGGCGCAGCAGAAGCAAAATAGACCTTCTTCGCTCCAGCTTCTCTGGCCATCTGAATGATCTGTCCGGAGGTTGTACCGCGAACAATTGAATCATCAACCAACATCACATTCTTGTCTTTAAATTCCAGATCAATGGCATTCAGTTTTTGTCGGACTGATTTTTTCCGCTTACTCTGACCTGGCATAATGAAAGTACGAGGGATGTATCGATTTTTGATAAACCCTTCTCTGTATTTCACATCCAGCTCATGAGCCATTTCCATAGCTGCTGTACGACTGGTATCCGGAATAGGAATAATGACATCGATATCATGATCAGGCCAATCTCGTTGAATCTTTCTGGCCAGGAACTCACCCATTCGCATACGTGACTTGACCACTGAAATGTCATCGATAATTGAATCAGGACGAGCAAAATAGACATATTCAAAAATACAGGGATTCTGTTTCGCTTCGGGTACACACTGGCAAGTAAAAATATTACCCTTTTTATCGATAAAAACGGCTTCGCCAGGTCGAACATCACGGATCAGTTCAAAGTCCAGAGAATCAATGGCGACACTTTCCGAGGCAAAGATATATTCTGTCCCTTTATTCGTTTCTCGTTTACCAAATACGATGGGACGTATTCCATTTGGATCCCTGAAGCCAACAATTCCAACACCGTTGATCATGGCAACGGCTGCATAACCACCACGACAACGTTGATAAACCCCCTTCATTGCCGTAAAAATATCGTCTGAGTTGATTCGGAATTTACCCATCTGCTGTAATTCATCGGCGAAAACATTGAGTAAGACCTCTGAGTCAGACTCTGTGTTGATATGCCTCAACCCACTTCTGAACAACTCACGTTTCAGCTCTTTGATATTGGTCAGATTACCGTTATGTGCAAGAGAAATTCCATAGGGCGAGTTGACATAGAACGGTTGAGCTTCGGCTGAGGATGAACATCCGGCCGTTGGGTAACGCACATGTCCAATCCCCATTTCACCTTGCAGATTTAACATATGTCTGGTGTGGAAGACCTGGTCTACCAGACCATTTGATTTGCGTAACTTCAACTTCCCTTTTCGATAAGTGGCGATACCCGCTGCATCCTGACCGCGGTGTTGAAGTACCGTCAGGCCATCATAAATAGCCTGATTAACGGCACTTTTCGCTACGATGCCAATAATGCCACACACGAGTTATCTACTCTCCTCAGGCTGTACAGGTTCCGC
>JALSSM010000035.1 GCA_026984275.1 Gammaproteobacteria bacterium | reverse complement strand
CGTGCAAAACGATTGTCTGCAAAAGGTGAAATGGCCGCTGCATTAGCACATCAGATCCGTACACCTCTGTCATCAGCGATCCTCTATCTTTCAAATTTATCACATAAAAATCTTGATCAGACAGCCAGAGAAAAATTTACTGAGAAATCATTGGCGCGTTTGAATACTCTGGAAAAACTGATTGAAGATATGTTGCTTTTTGCACGTGGTGGAAATTTCGAAACGCAGAAGTTTTCACTATTCAATTTGGTAGAAATGCTGATTCAACAAACTGAATCACAGATCCAGGCAAGTGGAATAAATCTTATTATTGATCCAGGTATGGCTGATTGTCAGATCAGGATCAATCCGGACGCAATGATCAGTATTCTTGGAAACCTCATTGATAATGCGATTCAGGCATCCGGGGAAGATGGAACGATATTTATCACTGCGAAATTGATCACAATCAATAACGAAAAAGTGGTACGAATTTCGCTTGCTGATAATGGATCGGGTATTCCTGAAAATATCCGTGCAACACTGTTTGAACCCTTTGTAACCAGTCGTGCAAATGGAACCGGTCTGGGGTTATCTGTTGCACAAGCTGTAATCCGATCGCATGGTGGTGGTATCTCAGTTAGAGATGCTGAACCACAGGGCACAATTTTTGATATTACTTTACCTGTTTTTGGGGCTACGAAATGAAACCCGTTGTATTGGTAGTAGAAGATGACATGGATCTTCGTGAGGCAATCTGTGACACCCTTGAGTTAGGTGGATACGAAACCCTGTCTGCAGAAAATGGACAGAAGGCACTCATGACTATTGATGAGGCGCATGTTGATCTGGTGGTCAGTGATGTACAGATGGATAAGATGGACGGCCATACGCTGTTAAAGAATATCAAAACCAAAAGAACGGATTTGCCCGTGTTGTTGATGACCGCCTATGGCACGATCGAAAATGCCATTAAAGCCATGCAGGATGGCGCTGTTGATTATCTGGTTAAACCTTTTGATGCAGCCGTTCTGGTGAGTAAAGTCGCCCAGATTATGCCTCAAATACTGGCCATGGAAGATGGCGTCATTGCAGAAGATCAACGTATGAAGGATGTACTCGGTGTTGCACGCCGTGTTGCTCGTAGCGACGCTACCGTAATGATCACAGGTGAAAGTGGTACCGGTAAGGAAGTCCTGTTCCGATATATCCACAACCACTCTGAACGATCAAAAAAGGAAGCGGTGGCCATCAACTGTGCAGCCATTCCTGACAATATGCTGGAAGCCGTTTTATTCGGTTATGAGAAGGGTGCATTTACAGGTGCCTATAAAGCCAGTTCCGGAAAATTTGAACAGGCCCATGGCAGTACCTTACTTCTCGATGAAGTGTCAGAAATGGATCTCGGTTTACAGGCAAAAATCTTACGCGTATTACAGGAAAAACAGGTTGAACGACTGGGTGGAAATAAAGTGATTGATCTGGATGTTCGTATTATTGCCACATCAAATCGTGATCTTAGAACAGAAGTAAAAGAAGGTCGGTTTCGGGAAGATCTTTTTTATCGCTTAAATGTATTTCCAATCAAAATGCCTGCACTTCGGAAACGTCCAGCAGATATTGTTCCACTGGCAGAATTTTTATTATTACGTGCAGCGAAATCAAGCAGTCAATATATTCCTGAGCTGACAGAATTTGCGGCAGAAAAACTGGAATCACATTCATGGCCGGGTAATGTTCGTGAGCTGGATAATGTCATGCAACGTGCTCTGATCATGCAAAACGGGAATGAAATTACCGCCGAAGATCTCATCTTTGAAGATCTCGGTGATATCCAGCCTCTTGAAGATACACAAGATACAAATCAGCTTAATCATGAAAATAAAACAGGTGATAAATTAGGTGATAATTTAAAAGATCAGGAACAACAATTGATTATTGAAGCACTGGAAGAATGTCATGGCAGTCGGAAAGAGGCTGCAGAAAAACTCGGGATCAGTCCACGTACATTACGTTATAAATTAGCAAAAATGCGCGATCAGGGAATAGCCATACCGGCTTAAGAGAGATTCAAAATGACTGACATAGCCATACAATCAGTACTTGCTCAGATGCGGGCAATGCAGGCCAGAGCCGAAGGTTTTCAGGCAAGTCCTGCATTAGAGAAACCTTCGGGTGAATTCACTACGGTGATGAAGTCAGCGATTGATCATGTTAATGCCACGCAAAAGGCAGCGGGTGAAATGACCAAAGCCTATGAGGCAGGAAAGGATGTTGAGATCGCTGATGTCATGGTGTCGTTACAAAAAGCGAATATAGAATTTCAGGCAACCGTCCAGGTTAGAAATAAAATGGTCGAAGCTTATCAACAAATTATGAATATGCCGATCTAGTCGATCAGGCCTAAAGGATTTAAAAGCAAACAAATATCATGGCAGAAAATCAGGTAGCAGTTGCAAATAATGGTAATCCGGTACCCGCCAGTCTGGTGCAAGCGCCGAGTCAGACCAGTCATATCCTAAGACAGGTCGGTTTATTGATCGGAATTGCAGCGAGTGTCGCATTAGGTGTCGCTGTCGTTATGTGGTCACAAACGCCGAACTATAGTCTTTTATTTGGAAACTTGTCTGATCGAGATGCCAGTGCTGTTATCGAGTCTCTTCAGGGTTCAGGAATTGAATATAAGGTAGATGAGGCCTCTGGTGGCATCATGATCCCGACAGCCAAGTTACATGAGGCGCGGATGAAACTGGCGGCTGCAGGTCTTCCAAAAAGTACCAGCATGGGCTTTGAAATGTTGCAGCAAGAGCAAGGGTTTGGTACCAGTCAGTTTATCGAAAAAGCTCGATATCAACGTGCATTGGAAGCTGAGTTATCGCGCTCGATAGCTAAAGTTTCTAATGTTCGTAGTGCTCGCGTCCTTCTTGCGCTTCCAAAAGAGTCGGTTTTTGCTCGTGACAAAAAAGAACCCAGTGCATCAGTACTGGTCGAACTTTATCCTGGTCGACGACTTGAAGATGGACAGGTCGCGGCCATCGCACATATGGTTTCTGCCAGTGTCCCCAATTTGATGATTTCAGGAGTAACCGTTGTTGATCAGACGGGCAGACTGCTAACACGAGCCGGTGGTGCGAGTGAATTAGCCATCAGTGCAGAACGTTTTGATTACAAGACACGTGTTGAAGAGTCCTATGTGAAACGTATAGAAAATATTTTACAACCCATCGTTGGATTTGATGATGTACGTGCACAGGTTACGGCTGATCTGGATTTTACATCTACCGAACAAACCAGTGAATCATTTGATCCTGATCTTCCTGCAGTAAGAAGTGAACAGATCTCAGAAGAGCAAAGAACTGGGGGTGCTAATCCTGCTGGAGTCCCTGGAGCGTTAACGAACCAACCTCCCGGTAATGCAACTGTACCTGAAGAAGCGAATGGTAATGGAGCAGCGAGTCAGAACTCAACTGCTGAGCAAAAACAATTACGTAAAAAAGAAACACGAAATTTTGAGTTGGACAAGACGATTAGCCATACGCAGAAGGCAGTTGGAACGCTGGAGAAATTATCGATAGCTGTTGTGTTGAACAATCCTTCTACGACTGATGCGGAGGGTAAAGTTTCGCAGACACAATACACCCCTGATGAAATAGAACGTTTTACCAAACTGGTCAAGGATGCGGTAGGCTATAACGTTGCCCGAGGCGATACGGTCAGTGTCATATCAACAAACTTCTTTGTAGCTCCCCCGGCTGAACCTCTGCCTGAGCTTGCGATCTGGCAGCAACCCTGGGTGATGGATGTCGCCAAGCAGGCATTAGGAGCCATCTTTGTTTTATACCTTTTGTTTGGAGTGCTTCGACCAACGATGAAAAAGATGATGGAGAAACCAGAACCTGTGACACAGAATGTCGTCATGGTTGGTCCGGATGGTCAGCCTTTGCCTCCACCTGGTCAGGAGGGTGATAGCTCGCAGGGAAATACAATACCACTTCTTGAACTCGGCGCCTCAGAGAGTTATGAAACCAGTCTTAACTCGGTCAGAGACTTTGTCAAGGAAGAGCCAAAATTGGCGGCACAAGTCGCAAAAAATTGGGTGGGCGCAGAATAAATGGCAGAAGGAACAGAACATACAGGCGCTGAAAAATTAGCTGTCTTATTGATGGCGCTGGGAGAAGATGTCGCTGCAGAGATTCTTAAACTCATGGGGCCGAAAGAGGTTCAGCAGATTGGGGTTGCTATGGCCGCTATGGATAACGTTCCTAAAGAAATGGTTGAATCGACTTTAGGCGAGTTTATCGGTGCATTACAAAAGGAAACAGGACTCGGTGTTGGTTCTGATGATTATGTAAGAAGTGTATTGGTCAATGCCCTGGGTGAAGAAAAAGCCGGTGGCATGATCGACCGAATTTTGCTGGGTGGGAATACAAAAGGCCTGGAGTCACTCAAGTGGATGGATGCCAAATCGGTTGCGGAACTCATTCGAAATGAGCATCCACAAATTATCGCTGTCGTTCTTTCTTACCTTGATAGCGATCAGGCTGCGTCGGTCTTGTCTGAATATCCAGAAAAAGTACGTGCCGATGTGTTAATGCGAATTGCCAGTGTCGAAGGTGTTTTACCTGTTGCCATGAATGAATTGAATGAGATTCTGGAAACACAGCTTAAGGGTGGAGCCAATATGAAATCCTCAAGCATGGGTGGAATTAAAACAGCGGCGAATATTCTTAACTTTGTCGATGGATCAAGCAGTGAAAAAATTATGGAAATGGTCAAAGAAGCCGATGAAGATCTTGGAACTGAGATTGAAGAGTTAATGTTTGTGTTTGCTGATCTGATCGAAGTCGATGATCGTGGAATTCAGACCATTCTGCGTGAAGTTCAAACCGATCAACTGGTTCTTGCACTTAAAGGTGCCGACAGTGAATTACAAGAGAAGATTTTTGCCAACATGTCATCACGTGCGGCAGATATGTTGAAAGACGATCTGGAAACGAAAGGCCCGGTTAAACTGAGTGAAGTTGAAGAAGCTCAAAAGGAATTACTGGTTGTTGCAAGACGACTGGCAGATGAAGGACAGATTTCTCTGGGTGCTTCTGCCGGTGGCGAAGAAATGGTTGGCTAATGTCCAGTCTGATCAAAAAATCCAAAGATACCCATTTAAAACGTTGGAGCCCTCCTTCTGTAAAAGGCGATATTATGCCTTCTGTAGAATCAGCAATCACTTCCAGGC
>JALSSM010000034.1 GCA_026984275.1 Gammaproteobacteria bacterium | reverse complement strand
AACAACACCCGCTGCCGGAGGTTGTTGATACTGACTTTCATAAAAATCCAATGTCCGCTGGATCTCGATCACAACCGTATCCAGCCAGCCTTCCATTTCTTCTGTGACTGTATTCGAATACAGTGCGCCGAATAATTTCTCAGAGCCGGACAGGTGACGCGTAAAATAAAGTGTGTCTTGTTTTGTTAATGTGATTGATCCAGTGTGTAAACCTAACCAGACCAATGCGACACCTTGTTCATTTTCTGGTAACAGGTTGGCGACATTCCTCATCGCAAGCTCCATGATTTCGATAGAGCTCAGATCGAAACCCGCATCCAGCATTAGCTTAACCCGTTTTGCAATCACTTCTGATTTCGCCACAACAACATACATCATGTCACCGCTGGATTTCTGATCAGGTATGTCAAAGACTTCGATCACGGCATCCTCAACAGGGAAATCAATCATATCTTTGATCCGCCAGCGCATAGCTTCCTTCAGCTCCGCTTTAGCCACGTCTGGCGCTTCGACCATCATCAACTGATAGCTATCCGAACCCATCAAACTGACACAGGGTAATTTGTCCAGCTTATTTGAGTTAAGAATTTGCTTTAGTAAATCGGGTTGTTCCGAATTATTTTTAATTGGATGATATTCACAAGATTCGAGAATGGGTAAACCTTTTCGCGTTTTCTTCACCACGGCAGTCGCAATAGCATCACCTGTCGGCCAGACAGAAACACATGCACCGCTCAAGGCTCGTGATTTAAAGCGATCTAACATCTGATTTCTCGTATCGATTTCATACGGAGATATTATGCAAAAGACAGGCCAGAATTGGATGTGGATGTTATTCCAGGAAAACTCTGATTTATTCGGAGTTTTCGCAGCACAGGGATGTGCTGCCATATTCAATGGCTGATAAGCCATTAAATATGAAGAAAAATAAAAATCGCATTTTTTATTTTTCGTCCTCTGACAATTCATGGATGAATTGATCAGAGGCTCCCTAGAGTTTAAACGGCTCCAGTTTTTTTCCTAATGGAACATGGTTTTTGAATATTTTTTCAACATCTTTCCCTTCGTTTTTCAGAGTTGAATCGATATCTCTGATCTTTCTTTTGTCCGATCGTTCTTCGGGATAATAACCAGGGTTATCTGATTTCACGATCCTGGGAGTAATCATGACAACGGTTTCTGTATTCGTGACTGTATCTTCCTGATTTCTGAAAGCATACCCAAGCAAAGGAATATCACTAAGACCGGGTATTCCCTTACGAGAATTCGAAGTATTATTCTTTATCAATCCACCAATAAAAATTGTTTCTCCATCAGCCGCCAGTAACTGAGTTGTCACTTCAGTGGTTTTTAAAGATGGGATACCATCTGTGACGGTAGCGTTACTCACTTCCGGATGGATCTGCATCATGATCTTGCCGCTGCGATCAACAAAAGGCGTCACCCTCAGGATCACACCAGAATCAAGAAACTTGATTGTTTCTGTCTGTTGATTGCCATTCCCGCTGGTTGTTAGTTCCTTATAACCAATCCGATCACCAATCACTACCTCGGCTTCCTGGTGTTCAAGCGCCATTAATTTAGGGGTTGATAAGGTGCGCACCCGACCTTTTTTACTGAGTGCACCCAGAGCAATTTCAACACTGGGATTGACAACAGAATAAAAAAATCCTGAGGCAGGTGCCGCCAGTCCGGCTGTTCCTACAATGCCAGTTCCACCACCTGGCGTAAATAATTTTTTCCAGTCAACGCCATAGGTCTCTGTCCGATCAAGCTTCACTTCGAGAATTTGTGCTTCGATCAGGATCTGAACAGGCTGGGTATCAAGTTCTTCCAGTAATTTTTCTTCACGTTTAAGAAATTCAGGCAGATCTTCTACAACGATCAGGCGACGTTCTGGTAATGCTGTAATCTTGCCATAGCGGGAAAGATGATCACTCAGAATGGTCGCAACAACATTAGGATCACTGTATTGAACTTTAAATGATTTAACCTCAGTGAGACCACCTACAATTTCCTTGCCTGCATCATCACGTGTCACAACGAAATAGGTATTTCCTGATTTTTCAACGGCAAACCCGGCCGCGATTGCAACGGCCTTGATGGCTTCATGTAAATCAATTTCATAAAGATTGATCGAAACCTCTCCTGAAACACCATTGGCCAGCAGAATATTTACCTTTCCGTGTTTGGACATCATCTCAAAGACTTCCGCCAGATCGGCGTGTCGAACTGAGATGGTGACAGTTTTGGAAAGGTGAGATTTAGTTGCCGTTGAACTCTTCTGGTGCTCCGCATGAGCCAGTTGAATTGACAGACCCATGAAAACGGTCAGAAAAAAAACGCTAAAAACTCTCATGTTAGAGTGCGTCTTCTTCCTCTTCTGTCCCATCAAGTGAAACAGGGTAGTATTTGCCATTTTTTTCAAAAACAACTGATTGTCCTTTTACTTTAATCAGGCGATAACCTTTATATTTTTCACCCAGCTCAATCATTTCCCCACCGATATTCGCCAAAGCAATATCGTCAGATAAGATCACACCTCTTAACTCAGGCTGAAATAAAAAAGACGTTCTGGGTGCCTTTGTCTCTTTCTGCATTGATCCTGTTGACTGATTCTCAATAACGGTTTCCGGCTCAACATGTACTTTTTGCAGAGGATTTATAAAGGGATCAATATGCAATTCAGGTGCCACATTTTCATCGGCAGCAAAGACCGTATTGAAAACGAGTAAAAGACCTGTCGCAATAAGAAGTTTTCTTCGCATCAGCTTAGCCCTCTTTCTCTGGCGGCTGGATTAAACTGAGCGTCAATTGCATTCTCCTGTTTCCCTCATCTGAACCAGCCATAACTGAAAACTCTTTGATAAATAAAGGTTTATTTGAATGCTCCAGTGAATACACCCATTTGAATAATTGTCCATAAGCACCCGAAAGCTCAACATTGAATGGAACCTCGGTGTAGAGCTTTCCCTGCTTCTCTGCTGCGGGCTTTATACCGGCCACCTGCACATTATGCTGTTTTGCATAAACACCGAGATCAGCAATCACGGACGCTGGCCTTGCTCCCTTCAGAACTTCTCGTCCGATTGCTGTCAGCTGTTGATTAAGATCAGCGATCTCTTTTCTTAAATTTAATGTCTCTCTTTCAGCACCGGCAAGATCGGAAGGATTCTTTTGCATTTCTGTAAAACGGTTTTCCAGCAAGCTGTATTCTTTTATCGGCTTTTTGAACCAGGCTGAATAACCCGTTGATAAAATCAGTACGGCCCCAGCCAATAACAACAGAAACATCATTCTTGGAGTCAGATTTTTTGACAATTCATTCAGCATCTAGATGATCTCCATCTCGAACATGACCGTGCTGTTTTCAGCGCCAGATTTTGTCGTATTTTTCAGTTGCACATCAGTGATCTCTGGTTGAGAAATCAGACTTTCAACAAATGAAGATAAGGCTTCATGATCGATGGCCTGTCCACGGATGATTACGGACATATTTGCATGTTGATCGTCTTTCCGGGCAACATCGAGATTGGCTGCCGTATATTGCCAGGCTTGCAACCAGACTTTATTTCTCTGTTGCTGTAAAACGCGATCAAAAACCAGAAATACCTGCCCCGCACTACCTCCATGCTGGATCATTTTCACAAAGTCCAGCTGGTTCTCTACAGCCGATTTTTTAAGACGCAATTGATCGATCATTTTTCTCTGATCAACAATCATCCCTTGTTGTTGCTCCAGTGTTTCAATCTGCTGTTTGATCGTTGAAATTCTTAAATCCTGAAAAACCTTGCCTGCAATAAGAGCGACTGCAATCAACGCATAAAGTACGCCGAAGCCGATCAACATCCTTCGTGTACTCAGATGACGACGATAATCTTCAGGGATCAGATCCATTTCACGCATCTGTTTTTTTACTCCGTTGTTGATCAAATCCTGAAAGGGCGAGTCCAGTCGCAACGGCAATACCTCGTAGAGATGAAGGATTTTCAATCATGGCTGCCTGTCTGGAAGTCGCCAGTCCATAAAAAGGCTGGGTCTTTTTCAAAGGCATTCCCGTCATCTCTGAAAGCACACTGTCAATGCCTGGCCAACCTGAAATACTGCCAAGAACATAGGCTTCATAAACAGATCGACCGCGAGTTCTTGACGCCACGTAAAGCATCAGACGTTTTATCTCATTGGCGAGTTGTTGCAATGATGGCTTCAGAATATCTGTGATCGTTTCTTCAATACTCGGTTCTTCATAATCCACTCCGGCTATCACATGACTGGTCGTCTGTATTCCATGCCGAGTAAGCAATTGGTTCGCTTCCTCCGCAGAAACTTCCAGTGCTTCTGTAAGCTGTTGAACACCTGTTTCCAGGCCGAAAGATAATTCGCGATCCAGCAATAAACGTCTTCCCCACAAAACTGTTGCGTAGGATTTCTGTAGACCAAAATTGATCGCCAGAACAATTTTGTCATTTTCATTGGGGTTCATTGCACTGATCAATCGATTGATCGCAACCGGACCAATCTCAAGTCGATCGACCTTCAAACCGGCCTTACGTAAAAACTCAAGAAACGAGACAATCGATTCTTTTTCGGCCAATGCGACCAATGCCGTTCGATCCGGCTGATCTTTATGTTCGGGTCGAATATGCAGAAAATCGATGACTGAATTTTTGAGTTGATCACCAAATCGTTCTTTGATCGCCTCGATCACGGCCGCATCAGGATCCAGTCCTGAGGCACATTTATATTCGAGGGAAATAAACTGAACTTTCTCTGGCGGCATTGAAACCACAACACGTGATCCCTGAAACGCACCCTGCTTCCGGGCGACACTGATCAGCTTTTTCAAATCGGCAGATGCCTCAAACAGATCGGCTTTATCAGTGGGATAAGGCAAAGTCACGGCCGAACGGATCACAGGGCTGCCTTTGACAAAATCAGCCTGCACCATCTTCAGATTATCAGTCCCAAAATCCAGTCCGATGGGTCCTGTACGGGTCGTCCCTAACATCTCACGCTCAAAAATTTATGATCCAGTCACTGTTATCGGAAAATTCTGGAAATTCTTGACTAGAATCACGGACACTCGACGGCTGTCGGGCTATAGGTGATCCTCAAAACAGGTCGTTTTGCGGTGTCAGGATTGTTCTGACTGACAAATTCGAGGTTGTTGGAATTTCCTGCCTCTCCAAACAACGCCAGACCATAATTGGTAT
>JALSSM010000033.1 GCA_026984275.1 Gammaproteobacteria bacterium | reverse complement strand
TCTATGCGTTTAGCTGATTCAGGTACCCAGGCAGGGCGTTGAAAATCTTTAAGGTTGCTAATTCGTTCACAAAATTGTGTGTCTAGCGGAGCAACCTTGTTTATAGTTTGCCCTTCAGTTAATGCGTAACTTGAACCTGCCCCGAGAATATACAATCGGTTAATTTTTTTTCTGTTCGCTTCAGTTCGCATTGTTTATACCTAACTACAATTAGACGTCAAAGTAACATGTTATAACACGTCACTTTGACGTATAAAAACAAGAATAACCCATTAACTCACTGTTTATAAAGAGGGTGGGTGTAATATATCTTTTCCTGATGGGCACTGAGTTTTAATAATCTCCAAGCTGGTTTTGTAATGCGGCGATGGTTGCCAGTGCTGCGGTTTCTGTACGCAGGATGCGTGGGCCCAGCTGGATTGCAGTGTAGTTGTCATTTTCCAGATCACGAATTTCTGATCGACTCAGGCCACCTTCGGGGCCGATAATGAGTCTGATGGTTTGAGGTTTTGTATTCAGATCGGAGAGGGTTTGATCTGCATCGGGTACAAGTATCAATTTAAGTTCTGCCTGATCGTTTCTAAGCCAGTGATCGAGTTTCATGGCCGGTGAAAGTTCAGGTATCCGGTTCCTGCCACACTGTTCACAGGCGCTGATGATCACTTTTTGCCAGTGTTCGTGTTTTTTCTGTAATCTTTTTTCATCCAGTCTGACATTGGAATAACGGGTGATCAGCGGGACAATGCTACTGACACCCAGCTCGACAGCTTTTTGTATCGTGAAATCCATTTTTTCACCTTTTGATAAGGCTTGCCCAAGTTCTATATGAAGTGACGATTCTCTTTCTAGATCCGAGAAAAAACTGACTTCGACGTTGACACTGGATTTGTGAATGGAGAGGATCTTTGCACCATATTCACCACCCAGTCCATTGAACAGGATCAGAGGATCACTGATCCGCATTCTCAGAACGCGAGCAACATGGTGTCCGGCGGCTTCGGGTAATTCAAACGTTTTCCCGGTCGTCAGATCAACATCAACATAAATGCGTGTGGTCGCCATTTTATTTGTCTCTTATCGTTTATCTTTCAGGGCATGATCAATACTCTCCAGTGCCACTTTTGCCATCAGCTTAATTTCTTCTTCGTTGATCACGTAGGGTGGCATAAAGTAGATCACATCGCCCATTGGTCGAAGTAAAACACCCTGATCCATTGCATATCGAAATGCTTTGCGACCACGTCTTTCCTGCCAGGGAAAAGGTTCTTTTGTCTGTTTGTTTTTTACGATTTCGATGGCGAGGATCATACCGGTTTGTCGAACCTCGGCAATGTTTGGGTGATCAACAAAACTTGCTGTCGCCTGCCCCATGATCGCGGCCAGTTTTTTATTATTTTCGATCACATTGTCCTGCTCAAAAATATCCAGCGTTGCATGCGCGGCCTGACAGGCCAGTGGGTTACCAGTGTAGCTATGTGAATGAAGAAAGCCTGTAAGGTTAGTGAAATCATCATAAAATGCCTGATAAATATTTTCACGGGTGAGTACGGTGGATAGCGGTAAATAACCGCCGGTGATGCCTTTCGACAAACACATAAAATCCGGGCTGATATTTGCCTGTTCACAGGCGAACAGGGTTCCAGTTCGACCAAAGCCCGTTGCAATCTCATCAGCGATCAAGTGGACATCATATTTATCGCAGGCTTCACGGAGCAGTTTCAGATAGATCGGATGATACATACGCATGAAGCCGGCACCTTGTACCAACGGCTCAACGATCACCGCACAGATCTCTTCATTCTGATCAGCGAGAATTTTTTCCATTTCCACAAACTGCTGACGTGAAAAATCTTCCCAGCTTTGGCCTGCTTCCCGATGATAACAATCGGGTGAAGGTGCTGTGATCACGTCAAGCAAGAGCGGGCCATAAGTCTTTTTATACAGAGGTACGTCACAAACGGATAAGGCACCCAGTGTTTCACCGTGATAAGCATTGGCCAGATTGACGAATCGTTTTTTGCCCGGTTTACCGCAATTCAGCCAGTAATGAAAACTCATTTTCATGGCAATCTCGACCGCACAGGATCCATTGTCAGCGAAGAAACAGCGATCAAGCCCGGTCGGAGTGATCTCAACCAGTCGTTCCGATAATCGCACCACGGGCTCATGTGTAAACCCTGATAGCATCACCTGTTCCAGCGTTCCCAACTGATCAGCAATCGCTTGATTGATACGAGGATTGGCATGACCAAAAAGATTCACCCACCAGGAGCTGATCGCATCCAGATAGCGATGACCATCATGATCTTCCAGCCAGACACCTTCCGCTCTTTTGATCGGAATCGGTGGCCAGGCCTCGTGGTCTTTCATCTGCGTGCAGGGATGCCAGAGTACATTTCTGTCCCGTTGTGCGAGATCAGCATTGGAAAGTTGGGTTATCATAGGAATAAATTATATATGGGAAAAGCCAGTGATACGTACTATTAAAAAATTCTTCAGTGATCGAATTTCTGAACAGGAACCGACAGAGGAGGAACGGCAACATGCTTTGCAGGTTGCGGCATCGGTATTATTGATTGAGATCAGTCGATCCGATGCACATGTTTCAGAAGTCGAAGAAAAAAAGATTCTGGACGTGTTACAAAAATCATTTTCACTGGATCAGGAAGAATCAGAAAACCTGATGACTCTGGCCAATGATAAAACGGATGATGCCGTTTCATTTCATGAATTTACCCGTGAAATCAACGATCAGTTTTCAGCGGATGAAAAAGTCAAACTTGTGAAGATGCTGTGGGATGTTGCAATGGCTGATGGTGAGATCGATAAATACGAAGATTACTATATTCGTAAAATTACAGATCTGCTTTATGTTTCACACAGCGATTTTATCCGCATGAAACATAAAGCAATAGAAGAGGCTGAATCTTAAGCTGTTTCTTCCAGTAAAGAAGGATCACCGATCATTGCAGCGATCAACTGATCCTCATACTCGATGCGAGAAGTCAGTATTTCACCCAGTTTGGAAATATCATTCTGCAGATGATCTTCAATGGTTGCAGTTTCTAATGGTTCGTATCGTTCATTGAATTCGATGGCGGCCTGAGTGGATTTAGAAATGAGAGGGTAAGTTTTTTCTGCCATATTAACGACGGTTTTACGTCGCTCTTTACCTTCGGCAATTCGCTCATATAAACCGAAATGCGCCGAGGCAATATAATCGACCAGAACTTCACAAAATTTTTCCAGACTCGCTTTGACCGGGGTTTCTGCTTTGAAAGGTTTAAGTCCTGAGACTTCGCAGAGTAGTACCAGCATCTCGCGGCGTTCCTGTAGCATTTTTTCTACAATAGCCACCGTTTGATTGCGTCGTTCATTATTAGTAAGTTGTTCTTGTGCCATGACCGGTGTTGCTCCTTTTAATTAATTATCACTCAATGGCGGAGACTGTGTAGTCTCTTCCCCTGAAGATGACTATGCAAGATGAAGGCCGATCTGTTCTACAATGTTTTGAAATTCGTTACAGATTGTTTCATCATTTCTAAGCTATTGATGTGTCAATAATTTTTCACCAGAAGAATGTGTAAGGTTAGAATGACATTTTTCGCTTGTTTTCATCTATTTACTGTAGAGAAGGCTATAATGTGCCGCTAACATAAGACTCAGGTCTGAAAAAGAA
Organism: Gammaproteobacteria bacterium; assembly: GCA_026984275.1. Taxonomy (GTDB): domain Bacteria; phylum Pseudomonadota; class Gammaproteobacteria; order CAJXQU01; family CAJXQU01; genus CAJXQU01. The sequence goes on along the minus strand of JALSSM010000033.1, from coordinate 1,547 downwards.
ATCGACTCAATGGAAATACCAGGTTACAGGATAGAAAAAACAATTGGCGAAGGCGGAATGGCCACAGCTTATCTTGCTGTGCAGGAATCGCTGGGGCGACTGGCGGTTCTTAAAGTCCTGAATACCAATAGTCGTGATACAAAAGAAAATGTAGAACGGTTTCTTAATGAAGGCCGTATCGTCGCCTCGCTGAACCACCCGCATATTATCACCATCTACGATATTGGCATCGCAGAAGATTTCATGTTCATCTCCATGGAATATATTGAAGGTGGCGATCTGCGATCACGTTTGAAGCATTCCATTTCTGCGAAAGAAGCCATAGATATCGTAAAAAAGATCTGCAGTGGCCTGGATGCAGCACATAAAAAAGGGATTGTGCATCGTGATGTAAAACCCGGCAACATTCTGTTTGATAAAAAAGGTGAGCCGTTATTGACCGATTTTGGGATCGCCAAACGGTTGACGATGGATCAGGATCTGACGACAACGGGTGTCTTCCTTGGTAGTCCAAATTATATGGCTCCAGAACAGGCAGAAGATGGTCCCATTGATGGACGAGCAGATATTTATGCGCTGGGCGTGATCCTGTATGAAATGCTGACCGGACAGAAGCCGTACAAATCAGAATCCGTCATTGATGTGATTGTTCAGCACAAACAGGCCCCCGTCCCGACTCTGCCAGAAGAGCATCAGATCTATCAGCAATTGTTGAATCTGATGATGGCAAAAAAGCGCAAGAACCGATTCAGAGATGCGAGCAGTGTCCTACATTATATTCACCATCTGGAACAGGTAGAATCAAACAAGTCTGCTGCTGAACACGCAGGCAAAAATAAGAAAGTAACAATGCCTGAGGACAGGGTTTTTACCTCTCATGTCGTGCCGGGGAAAAAAACTGGCAAGTGGCCAACCTATGTTCTGACAGCTTTGCTCTTTCTGACAGGAGCGGGGTTTGCTTTTGTTTCGTATTTAAACTCAAAATTAACCGAAGAAATCTCGACACTGAACACGAATCAGGCCGAAGTAGCCAATCTTGACCCGATGGTAAAACTGGCGCCTATCCCTGCCGTTGGCTCTGTACCAACAAAAGTAACTGACCCCGCTGAAGTAGAAGAAGTCTCGAAGGCACTGGGCTGGCTAGCTCGAAAAAGTCTGGAAGAATTTCGGCTGACGGCACCACCCAAGGATAATGCATATTATTACTATAGCCGTTTACTTGAAATTAACCCCGACAACAAAGCGGCACGTCGTGGCCTGAAGTTGATTGCTGAAAGGTTTGCCTATCTGGCAGAAAAAGATCTTGCTGAAAATAAATATGAGTCAGCGACCGGGTATATCAATATTGGCCTGCAAATAGATCCTGAAAACAAGACACTCAAGGAATTGAAGATGTTGACGGCAACCAGCAAGCAAAGCATTTTTGATAGTCTCAGGAAGTTGTTCAAGTCCTGACCTTGATAACCAGCCCTAACAGTTATTTATCTGAATCCTTTTTCTGATCTTCAGTGGTCTGCATTTTTGATTCAAGCAAAGACTTCGCTTCT
>JALSSM010000032.1 GCA_026984275.1 Gammaproteobacteria bacterium | reverse complement strand
ACCTGCAGAAGATTTTCTCCAGGGTGTTTCTCACCAAGGTGTTTTTCAAGATACCAGCGAATGTGTTTACGAGCGATTCGAATCCCCTGAAACTCTCCATAGAATTCATAAAGTTGGTTCAGGTGATCAAGTATGGTTGTTTTAATTTCAGACAAACCAGGTGGATCAATTTCGTTTCCAGTATCAAGATAATGTCTGATTTGGGTAAAGATCCACGGGTTGCCCTGAGCGGCACGGCCGATCATAATGCCATCGGCTCCGGTGAAATCGAGTACCTGTTTTGCTTTTTGGGGGCTGGTAATATCGCCATTGGCAACAACCGGAATGGAGGTAGCCTGTTTAATCAGACGAATGGTTTTGTACTCCGCCTCGCCACGATAGGCACAGGCGCGGGTTCGCCCATGGACGGCCAATGATCGTATCCCGGCCTGTTCCGCAATTCTGGCAATAGTGAGTCCATTTCTGTTTTCCGGATCGGTGCCTGTACGTATTTTCACTGTGACAGGAACATCGACAGCATTCACTACCGATTCCAGAATTTGTGTTACCAGCTTTTCATTTTTCAATAAGGCCGATCCAGCCATGACATGACAGACTTTTTTTGCAGGACAGCCCATGTTGATATCGATGACATCCGCTCCATTATCGACATTGTATTGAGCAGCGTCTGCCATAGTCTGTGGATCAGCTCCAGCGATCTGCACAATTTGTAGTCCTGTTTCTCCTTTACGATCAAGCCGTCGTTGACTCTTGTTGGTGTTTCTCAGTGCCGGGTTGGAAGAAACCATTTCCGAGGTGGCGGCTTCTGCACCGAAACGACGACATAATTCTCGAAAAGGTCGATCAGTGATCCCGGCCATCGGTGCAAGCACAATTTTGGGAAAGTTCTCTTGCATAGGATTCTTACAAAAACTTAAATTCAAAACTATTGGTTTCTTCACTAGTGCCAACGATTTCAAGGACAATGTGAACAGGCAGTTTTGGTTTCATGCCCAGATTGATATCGACGCTGCTATCCAGATATTCATTGGGCGTGAATTGACGGCTGCCAATAGGCCTGCCGACTTTATCAAAGAGATCCAGCTGAAGTTTTGGAAATGGCTGTGGCTCATTTCCACCATTCATCAATGTAGCATTGACTAACAGGACGTCCTGAAATTGTGGATGCTCTCTGACATCACGAGAAATCAAATTGATATTTGATGTATCAATCATTTCTTCTGGAACAGGGCAGTCTATAAAGCGGCAAATGGGTTGCAGTTGTGGAAATTTTGCCAGCACGGTTTCAGGGTTAAATTTGATGATCTGGAAAGCCAGTATCGTCAACATCAGCAGGCTGGCAACCACCCAGATAGTGCCTGAGCGTCTGGATGGTTCCTGTCCTTCTTCGAAAAAAGCTTCCTGACTCGCATCCTCAATGTGTTCTTCGAAAAGGGTTTGATCATCACGACTAAAATTCAGATTTTCTTCAGAGATGGTTTCAGTGAGTTCATCTGGTGAGAAATCTATATCGACCTGTTCGTCAACCTCATTTTCATCTTTAGAAAAGTTGATCTCTGCCCAGGAAGAAGTATCTGGTTCATTATCTGTATTTAATGGTTCTTCTGTTTCTTCCGGGCCTAAGAGAGCAGAACCAACCGATCCATTCGTTTTGGTATCAGCTTGTTCTACGATGGCCGGTGTCGCATGGTGAGTTGAGGTTTCGGTATTCTCAAGTAATGACTCTATGGCATTAAAGACGGTCATACAACAGCCGCATTTAACCTGTCCATTCGCTGCTTTTAATTGATCGATACTAACACGGAAATAAGTGTCACATTCGTGGCAATGAGTAATCATAAGAGTAATCTTACTGAGTTATGCGTCGAGCTTCCAGCAGTGACCACTCGTTCTCATAGACAGGATCGAAAAAAGTGAAGAATGGCTGGTAGGCTTCAACAATAAGAGGCACCTGTTCTTTAAGAATACCGGACAGAATAATACGTCCGTCTATTGCAGAATATTCAGCCAGCAGAGGTGCTAAAGTAACCAGTGGATTGGCAAGAATATTCGCAATGATCAGATCGGCTTTAATGATTTTTGACGAATCCTGACCCGAAATGATCAGTTTCCCCAGGACATCATTTGATTGTGCATTTTCTTTTGTACTGTCCAGAGCCTGTTGTTCAATGTCCACAGCCCAGACAGATTTTGCACCAAGTTTGGCTGCTGCGATGGCAAGGATACCGGAACCACACCCATAGTCGATCACTTGCTTGTCCTGGATTTCTGATTGATGATCGGCAAGCCAGTCCAGACACAAAGAGGTTGTTTCATGTGTACCGGTTCCAAAGGCCATGCCGGGATCGAGGATCAGGTTGATTGCCTCTGGATCAGGTGGAGTCTCCCAAGTTGGACAAACCCAAAGTTTTTTTGCGAACCGACCAAACTGTAATGGTTTGAAACGCGACATCCATGACCGTTCCCAGTCTTCATCCTGTAGAGGAATGATTTCATGTGGTGGTAGATTGATGGCTTGTTGTCTGATCTGTGAAAGGATCAGATCGAGATCAGCCTCTGCTTCAAACAGAGCGAGCAGACGTGTTTGATCCCATAATGAAGCCTCTTCCTGCCCGGTATCAAATAAAGCCTGATCAGCCGCATCAAGCATGGTGACAGCGGCCGATCCTGCCTCTTCCAATGCTTCAGAGATGAATTCTGCCTCGATCGGATCGGTGATAAAAACCAGTTGAATCCAGTTTGTTGTATGGTTCATGCAGAGGCTCCTAATCAACCTGAACTCGGGAAAAGGGATAGCCATCCAGAACGCATCTTTTAACGACTATCGGCGTTGGAGCTGCTTCCAATAACTCGCTATTGCAGCGCATCTTCGTCTTGATAGTTACTAACAGCGGCGCACTGGACAAAACAATCCACATGATTTCATTTAACTTATTGTAACTTAACGTTTTTATGGCACCCTTATCCCGAGTTCAGGTTAATCAATCCCCAGTTTTTTCTCCAGATAATGGATATTGATACCGCCTTCCTGGAAAGCCAGATCTGCCATCATATCCATATGCAACGGGATATTGGTTTTAATGCCTTCGATGATTAGCTCAGAAAGTGCATTGTGCATGCGAGCCAATGCGGCATCACGGGTTTCACCGTGGGCGATGAGTTTTCCAATCATGGAGTCATAATAAGGTGGGACTTTATAACCTTCATAGATATGAGTATCCATTCTGATACCTGGGCCACCTGGTGGATGATATAACGTGATCGTTCCAGGTGAGGGCATAAACGTATCAGGATCTTCGGCATTGATACGGCACTCAATAGCATGTCCCCAGACAGCGATATCTTTTTGTGAATAACTTAGTTTTTCACCCCCGGCAATCCGTAATTGTTCTTTGACAATATCCACCCCTGTGATCATTTCTGTCACAGGATGTTCGACCTGCACACGGGTATTCATTTCTATAAAGTAAAATTCGTCATCCTGAAAAAGAAATTCAAAGGTACCAGCACCTCGATAGTTAATTCTTTTACAGGCGGCGACACATTGAGCACCGATCTTCTGACGTAATTCATCAGAAATACCGGGGGCGGGAGCCTCTTCGATAACTTTTTGATTACGTCTCTGTGTAGAACAGTCCCGTTCACATAAATGGATGACATTGCCATGCGTATCCGCAAGAACCTGTATCTCAACATGTCTCGGTCTTTCCAGAAATTTTTCCAGATAAACATCGCCATTACCAAAAGCGTTTTTTGCTTCGGTCTGAGTCAGCTGAATCGCATTGGCAAGAGCGGCTTCACTATGAACGACACGCATACCCCGGCCACCGCCACCCGCAGTCGCCTTGATAATGACTGGATAACCAATTTCTTTGGCGATGCGCTTATTTCTGTCCATGTCATCGTCGATGACGCCGTCTGATCCAGGAACACAGGGCACACCCGATTCTTTCATCGCTTTAATGGCAGAGACTTTGTCTCCCATCATTTTGATGGTTTCCGCACGTGGACCGATAAAGATAAAACCACTCTTTTCTACACAATCAGCGAAATCAGCATTTTCTGAGAGAAAACCATAACCGGGGTGGATAGCGACAGCATCAGTCACTTCCGCCGCACTGATCACGGCCGGAATGTTCAGATAGCTATCCGTTGATGAAGCTGGACCAATACAAACGGACTCATCAGCAAGACGAACATGCTTAAGATCACGATCGGCTTCTGAATGGACGGCAACCGTTTTGATCCCCATTTCACGGCAGGCGCGATGGATGCGTAATGCAATTTCGCCGCGATTGGCAATAACAATTTTTTCCAGCATTACAGGCCTCTACTCAACAATGAAAAGTGGTTGGCCAAATTCTACCGGCTGACCATCTTCTGCCAAAATCGACTTTACGACACCATCACGATCAGACTCGATCTGATTCATAATCTTCATGGCCTCAATGATGCAAAGAACATCACCTTTTTTAACTGGCTGTCCGATCGTTACAAAAGGTGCCGCACCCGGTGAGGATGAGAGATAAAAAGTGCCGACCATTGGAGAAGTCACCGCATTATCAGAGGCTGCAGGAGCGCTGCTGGTTTCAGCTGTGACTGATTCTACTGGTGTAGGAGCGGGCGCCGCTGCCGGAGCCATGACTGGAGCAGGGGCTGCAACAGTTGAACTTCCATAACGGGAAATTCTTACAGATTCCTCTCCTTCCTGTATTTCAATTTCAGCGATGCCAGATTCCTCCAGCAATTCGATCAGTTTTTTTACTTTTCTTATATCCATAATAATTAGCTCTTGTTTTTTATGTGTTCAATCCCGGCCTGTAATGCAAATTCATAACCCTGTGCGCCAAGGCCACAAATGACACCCGTTGCTATATCTGACAGGTAGGAATGTTGTCGAAAATCTTCTCGTGCATGTACATTGGATAAATGCACTTCAATAAAAGGAATTTGCACACCGAGCATCGCATCACGCAGAGCAACGCTGGTATGGGTAAAAGCAGCCGGGTTGATAATGATAAAATCGGTATTATCATCCACGGCTGCATGGATTCTGGAAACAAGCTCATGTTCTGCATTTGATTGAAAGAAATCCAGTTCATGTCCGGCCTCCTGGGCCTGATCAGTCAACTGCTGGTTAATATCAGCCAGAGTGGTACGACCATAGAGTTCTGGTTCACGTTTTCCAAGCAAATTCAGGTTTGGACCATTGAGAATGAGGAATTTTGCCATCAGATCAGCC
>JALSSM010000031.1 GCA_026984275.1 Gammaproteobacteria bacterium | reverse complement strand
AATCATCTGGCGTGTTTTGTCCAGTGCGCCGCTTTTAGTGACTATCAAGGCGGAGATGCGCAGCAATAGCGAGCTATTGTAAGCAGCTCCAACGCCGAGAGTCGCTAAAAGAGGCGTGCTGGATGGCTATCCCTTATCCCGAGCTCAGGTTATCTAGGTATATTAATTGCTTAATCCTTAATTCACATAATATACAACACATAGGCAGCATAAATAGTAAATCAAAGTAAACAGAAGCACCGCTTGCTGAAGACAACCCGGGAAATATTATTTTTTGCTTATCGTTAAATTTTTTTCTAAAGCAGGATTCGAATCAGTCGATAACGTTTACAGAATACACAGACAACTCAAGAAAGAGGTTAACACACAATGCCAAAACTGAAATTAAAAACCAAAATGCTGGTGACCCTGATGTCACTTTCCATTGTCCCGGCTTTACTGGCCGCCATCGCTACGGGCTGGGTGATGGCCGGTTCTTTTAGCGTCGAAGTTCTGACTTATGCTGTCACCGTCACCACCGGATTCGGTGTGCTTGCCTGGTTGATCAGCCGGAAACTGATAAACTATGTTCTCGAACCTATTCATTATACAACCGGTTCACTGGAATGGATCGCCAAGGATATTACTGATGGAAAATGTGATTTGACCCAAATGCTTGAAGGTGGCACTAATCCATTCGGAACACGTCTGGCAAAAGCGACAAATACCGTACTGAGTGCTTTTGCTTATCTGGTCAAAGAAATTCAGGAGACAACCGGTCAGGTTGCTGTGGATGCGGATAAGATGGCGGAAATTACAGCTCAAACCATGGACGGGATCGTGCGTCAACGGGCAGAAACCGAACAGGTTGCCACCGCCATGAATGAAATGACGGCTTCCGTACAGGAAGTTTCCAGAAATGCTTCCAGTGGTGCCGCCATTTCAAAAGAAGCAGCGAAAGTCTCCCAGAAAGGAACCAACGTGGTCCAGGAGACGATCAGTGGCATCAACACATTGGCCGGTAATGTTTCCGAAGCGGCTGATGTGATCCACGCATTGGAGCAGGACAGTGAGAGTATCGGTTCGGTGCTGGATGTAATCCAGGGTATTGCTGAACAGACTAACCTGCTGGCGTTGAATGCAGCCATTGAAGCGGCTCGTGCGGGTGAACAAGGCCGTGGTTTTGCGGTCGTGGCCGATGAAGTGCGCTCTCTGGCCAGCCGTACTCAGGAATCTACACAGGAAATACAGACCATCATTGAAAAGTTACAGGCAAGATCAAAAGAGGCTGTCAGCGTCATGGATAATGGTCAGAAACAAGCTGAGTCCAGTGTTGATCTCGCACAGGCTGCCGGTCAGGCATTATCAGAAATCTCTGCTGGAATCGAAGAACTGGATCGTGTTTCTACACAGATTGCAGTTGCGGCGGAACAACAGGGCACTGTGGCCGAAGAGATCAACCGTAATGTGGTGAACATCAACGACATCTCGGTCGATAATGCAGACAATGCCAACCTTACAACCAACACCAGTCAGGATCTGTCAGCTCTGGCAGGACGAGTTGGTGAAGCGATTGGTTCATTCAAGGTGTAATCGTAAGTTCATCTCCGAGTTTTAATTCGGCATTGATCTGAACAATCCGGGTATTGATCGCCAGTCTGTAGTGGTGATCAAACCCGGTTTTTTCGATCCAGGCCGGTAAAGTTTCTTCGCGTTTCTGCATGAAAATTTTCTCGAAGTCTGAATAAGCTTCTCCCGTCTCAGGATCCTGTGTCGGTACCGGACAGCGCACGCAATGTTTTAACCCTTCGAATAACACTCCACCGATTTGAAATCGAACGCCCTGATCAGGCACACGATTTAACTGATCTTCCCAGAATGCCGGACAGTTTTCGATCTCCAGATTGGTTCGGAAACGCCGCCTGATCTGATCCACTGACAAATCAGGAAACCACGAGGTGACTTCTTCCAGTGTTGCCGTGCTGATCACCGTTGGCCCGGGGCGTTGCAAATCATCCGGGAAACCGCTCTCCTTACTTTCCCGCAACTGAACCTTAAAGCCGAAAAAATCACTGAACCACTCTTCCAGTTGATTATTTCCAGCGCGTAACTCAAAAGATTGTGGATCATCAAAACCGTAGATATCCAGGCTGATCATTGGCTGATCAAGATCGAAACTGGAAGCAATCTGATTCACTTCAGGGTAACGCTTGCCATTCACAAAGCGATCATTCTCATCTTTGAGCGCAAACTGGCGATCGTACTGTAACGCTCCTGCTGGTGTAATTTGACTACTTTCAACATCCACACCTGATAATGCCTTGACGGGAAAAACAGTGATCTTTGATAGTCGAACTTTATTCATTGAACAATTGCATTCTTTATATGGTCAGACATATCATGAAACATAACAGAAAAAGGTGCCAGCGATGAAATCCGCTTTTAGAATTATTTATATTCCTCTAATTATTTTTTCATTTTCTTCATTGGCCGAAGAACCTGAACATGTCGGATCCCTGATCAGCGCCTGTGCTGATGGACAAATGGAGATCTGTGATCAGATCAGCCTGCTGGAACATCCGGCCGAACCCGTGTCACCACTGGATGCCATGGCACTAAATTTTTCAAAACAGACTGATCAGCTTGAGTTGGAAGAAGACAAGGTACCCGATTTGGGTAAGGCTTATCCTCTGATCATTCGCGATTATTTTTCCAACGAAAATATTTCAGAAGAAAAACGCAAAAAATGGTTTAAGGAAGCGGCACTTGAAAATTGCGCTCAGCACTACCATATGCTTTGGAGAATGGAAAAAAACTGGTGGCCTGTTGATAAAAATGGAAACCCTGACTGGCGGGCGATCTATCCGCATGTGCTGGATCATTATTTTGGATATTGCGTTTACAACTAAGGACAAACAACTATGAAAAAATTATTTCCCCTGCTCTCACTTCTTCTGCTCAGTATTTTTCTTACTGCTTGCCAGGATGAACCCAAATCTCCTTTCGAAGTGACGCAGGCTTTCTGGCATGCAATGGAGACAAAAAATGTTGATCAGATTAAAAAACTGATCTCTGAAAAATCCCTGCATGATAAAATCATACCTGAGAATCTTGTTTCAATCTCGAAGCCTGGTTTTGGTAAAATTCTGATCGATGGTGATACGGCGGAAATTGAAACGACTGTAGTTATTGAAAGCGACAACCCAACCGAGGTTCCTCTGGAAACACTGCTGGTAAAAGAAAACGAAAAATGGAAAGTCGATTACCATGCCACGATCAATGCCGTCAGTTCAGAAGGGCAATTGGCAAAAGCAATCCGAGAATTAAAAACATTTGGTGAAAAATTCTCCAGAGAATTTTCAAAAGAATTTGAGAGTTCAATGGATGAGTTAGATAAAGCCATGCCTGAAATTGAAAAAGAGATTCAAAATCTCGGCGATCAGATAAAAGAACGTGTTCCTGAACTTCAGAAACAATTCGAAGATCTCGCAAAACAATTGCAACAGGCACTTGAGGAGTCACAGGCTGAAGAACAAACACAGGATGCAATTTAATCATTAGCCTGTTGGAGCGGATTGCATCCGCTAATCAAGATTTAATAAGGTAACTTTCCTCTTCGTTAAGTTCGGAATTCGCGGATGCAATCCACTCCTGCAATGTGTAGATCACTCAAATCAGGCTCATCTTTAAAATAAAAAAGATGTGATCTTGCATCACAATCAGAAGCTCCGAAGCCGTCTAATGGAATAGCCGCTTCTTTCATTTTTTCCAGCCTGATGGCCCAATCAAATTCAAGTCGCTCTCCAGACTGATCAAAATAGATTTTGATCAGTTTTATTTCTTTTCTTAAATAATCGATATGCCAGTGTGGTTTGCTGGCTATTTTCATGTGATGCCCAAGTCTGGCTTTCAAACCACCTGATCCAAATGCGCTGCCAACATAAACATAAAAACCAGGCTCAACATTCAGCAAACCCAGTTTTCCGATCACGATCTGTGTCGTCACTTCAGCTTTCATGATCAGGATATAGGTGCCTTTTTTAGTCTCAGAAATAGACATTAACATTTCGTTTAACCCCTTTTGTGTATGATCGCCGTTAATAGCTTGCAACTGACTTCCAAAGAGAACAACCATGCAAAGTGATCCAAGATATTATCAAATCGGAATTTTAAGCTTTTTGCTGATCTATGGTCTGCTGTTTCTGGACTTTGAGATCCAGTTTGAAATTGCATTGATCATTCTCTTTGTCGCGCAACTGACTCAATACAGTTTTACTCGATTTCTAAAGCTTCCGAAATTCGATCCTCGCAGCGCTCTGATTTCCAGCTTATCACTTTGTTTATTACTTAGAACCGATACCTTATCACTCGCTGCACTGGCCGCTTTCATTACCATTGGTAGCAAATTCATCATCCGCTGGAACAACAAACACATTTTTAATCCAACAAATTTTGCACTGGTGATCATGATCCTGTGTTTCGATTCGGCCTGGGTTTCTTCCGGGCAATGGGGACGTGATCTGTTATTTATTTTATTGATTGCCAGCTTGGGAATGATCGTGATCAACCGATCACGCCGTTCAGACATCACGTTTGCATTCCTTGCATTTTATGCAGTGATGATCTTTGGCCGCGCTTTCTGGCTTGGCGATCCCTTAACCATCCCTGCTCATCAATTTCAAAGTGGCGCATTGCTGATCTTTGCCTTTTTCATGATCTCGGATCCGATGACCACACCGAACTCCAGACCCGGACGGATTTTGTTTGCTGCACTGGTAACTCTAGTGGCTGGCTATGTGCAATTCATTCTTTATCAGCCCAATGGCGTGCTATACGCACTTGTTGGCTGTTGTTTATTAACCCCAGTCATTGATCGGCTTTTACCTGGAAACAAGTTTCTATGGCAAGCTCCGACATCTGGAATTACTCTGCCTGTTCAACAAGGAGAACATTATGAAAAAGCTCGGATTACTTTTTAGCATCATAGCGATAACCATCCTGCCTGCGATCAGTCATGCCTTTTGTGGGTTTTATGTAGCCAAAGCGGACAGTAAATTATTCAACAAGGCATCACAGGTTGTCATGGTTCGCGATGGCGATCGCACCGTGTTGACCATGAGCAATGATTTCAAAGGTGATGTGAAAGACTTTGCCATGGTGATTCCTGTACCAACACTGTTAGAACGTGAACAGATCCATGTGACTGAGAATGCCATTGTTGATCATCTCGACAGCTATTCCGCACCCCGTTTGGTGGAGTATTTCG
>JALSSM010000030.1 GCA_026984275.1 Gammaproteobacteria bacterium | reverse complement strand
ATATGTGGGATCATTCCGAGAAATACAATGCGGCATAGTGTCACATGTGGCAATTTGTCGCAGAGCCATAACCCGATCAGAATGGTAAATTTTTTATGATGAAATACCCCGAACGTTCACACGATCTCACCAGCTTGTGTATGCATTATGTACTCCTGCTGAGATCGATCGCTTTCTGGGGCCATGCGATAATACTATGGTTGTTAACCTATTTACTGGATCAGCCTTTCCCTCTCATATCAGTCAGCCTTGTGTTGATCGTCTTAGGACTGATTACATTCGCCAGCTGGTCTTGGGCAAAAGCAAGGAAGGTCGTTTCTGATAAGTTTGTTTTTCTCCAGCTTCTTGTTGATGTGTTGACACTCTCCAGCCTGCTTTATTTTACAGGTGGATCTTCCAACCCTTTTGTCTCTTTGTTCATGCTACCAGTCACGTTTGCAGCGGCCATGTTGAGGCCTCTCTTTCTCTGGTTAATTGCTGGTACAGCAATGATTTGTTACACACTTCTAATGTATTTCTATCAACCAATGCTGCTCTGGCAACATCATGGTCAGGGGTTCACACTACATGTCTGGGGCATGTGGGCAGCGTTTCTGCTTTCGGCTGGTCTGGTTGCCTACTTTGTTTCGAGAATAGGTAAAACGCTCAAACAACGTGATCGACTTCTGGCCAGCGCTCGTGAACAGGCTCTGGAGTCTGAAAAGGTGATTGCGCTTGGAGCCCTTGCGGCGGGTACGGCCCATGAATTGGGCACACCACTGGCAACCATCGCCATTCTTTCCACAGATCTGGAAAAGGCAACGGCTGAAGAGAACCCCGTTATCAGTAAAAAACTGGGGCTGTTACGTAGCCAGGTCAGTCGATGTAAAGCGATCCTGTCAAGAATGGCGGCCTCAGCAGGAGAGTCTCGTGCCGATTCAGGAAAACCTGTCAGTATTGACCGTTATCTTGAAAACACGCTGGAAGAATGGCTAAAAACCAGACCAGAGGTCACTGCAAAAAGTAATTTCTCAGGATCACAGCCTGTTCCACAGATTATTGCTGATCGAACAGTAACACAGGCCATTCTTAACCTACTTAATAATGCCGCAGACGCCTCATCAAAATTGGTTGAGATAGAGGGACACTGGGATATGAAAACACTTAGCCTTAAAATACATGACAAAGGCACCGGCCTGCCAGCCAGTTTAGAACACAAAATCGGAAACGAGCCTTTCCTTTCAACCAAACCAGCAGGAAAAGGTCTTGGACTGGGTCTCTATCTGGCCAGAACCACGCTGGTCAGACTGGGAGGAGATATACAACTGAAAAATAGAAGTGATAAAAAAGGCAACCCTCTCGGTGTAACAGCTGAATTAACACTACCACTGGAACAACTGAAAATAAATGAATAAACACCCCACCTTATTACTCGTTGATGATGATCCTGTTTATTGCGAAGTTTTAGGAGATGCACTCTCTGATCGGCATTTTTCTGTATCGATCGCACATGATGTTCCTTCAGCTCTGACTCAGCTTAATCAATCGTTACCCGACTTTGCTGTTATTGATCTGAAAATGCCTGGTCCTTCCGGATTAGAGCTGGTTGAGAAACTTCATACTATGAACCCTGAAACCAGAATAATCGTCCTGACGGGTTATGCCAGTATTGCAACCGCTGTTGAAGCCATAAAGCTTGGGGCAACACATTACCTGACAAAACCGGCTGACGCAGACGAAATTATTGCCGCTTTTCAAAAAGATAACGGTGATAGTGAGGCACCTGTGGCTGAAAAACCGATTTCCGTGAATCGTCTTGAATGGGAACACATACAAAAAGTGCTGTCAGAATGTGATGGAAATATCTCGGAGGCTGCACGTCGTCTGGGTATGCACCGTCGTACACTACAGAGGAAGTTACAGAAACGCCCTGTAAGACATTGAACTGAATCACTATTTCAAAGTCATAATCACCTTACCTTGTCAAACTTCCCTCTCTTATGGGAGAATGCTGAACCTTTTTACGGAGAATTACATGAAAAAACAAATTATTATTGCGGCCTCGATAATCACAGGCTGCTTCCTAATTTCGACAACAACGAATGCAGAAGATGCATCTTTATCTTCAGATAAACAAAAGTTTAGCTATGCGATCGGATTACAAATTGGACAAAGTATTGCCTCTCAGGATGTTGATATTGACTCAGATGCCTTGATTCTGGCAATTAAAGATGCGATTGCCGGAGAAAAACCAAGAGTTTCCGTAGAAGAATTACAACGTGTCATGGTTGCTGAACAGAAAAAAGCAGAAAAAAAACAACTGGCAGATGCTGATGAAAATCTTAAAGTAGGTAAATCTTTTCTGGAAGAGAACAAAAAACGTACGGGTATAAAAACAACGGATAGTGGTCTTCAGTATCGAGTCATTACTGAAGGCTCAGGGATAAAACCAACAATTGATGATACTGTTACCGTTCACTATCGCGGCACACTGATCGATGGGACTGAGTTTGATAGTTCTTACAAACGGGAACAACCTGCCACTTTCCCTCTTAAAGGCGTGATTAAAGGCTGGCAGGAAGCATTGCCGATGATGAAACAAGGTAGTAAATGGGAAATTTTCGTTCCGGCAGACCTGGCCTATGGCTCTAAAGGTGCCGGCGGGAAAATTGGTCCTAATGAAACTTTGATCTTCGAAATCGAATTACTTGATATTAAGCAATAAGCTTGAAGTCAAATCTGAGTGTTAGCTGAAACACTGTAACAATAATTTCAGCTAACACTCACTTGCATCGGAGTATACTGAACCCTTTGTATATTCAGCATAAATGAGTCGACCCTGACTTTTACAGGGCTTCTTTTCAATGATACTTCTTATCGCATCTTCCACCAACAATGGCTGATCAAGATGAATATAATGACCACTGAAATCTGCGATTACATGGATTGAGTTTTTAGACATTCTAGCCAGTTCGTTCTGTAACCTCACCCATACTGTTTCAAATTGTTCACCTTGATGTGTCCTTGGCCACGCTCGTTCTCCTCGCGTTAGAACAACGAGAGGAATATCACCTGACAATGAACCTGCTCTGGTAACCTGAGAGCCACTGATTTCAAAATTTATACTCTCAAAACGTAATTCATTTCTTGCCTTACGGGCACTCATCAGATGATATGCTGTCTGTCTGTAATCAGCCGGGAAATGGGCCGGTAATTTTGGTGTTGAAACAAATCGGCTGCGTCGTCTACCGTGAGGAAGATCAGGATAAACTGCAGGAAACCAGTTGGCTTGATCGGGATGGGAGGAATCGATCAGGATCAGCCCTTCAACTTCATCTGGAAATACTTTCGCAAAATACATCATGTTATAACCACCAAAAGAATGACCAACCAGTAAATAGGGTGGCCTGATATTGGCTCCTGATAACAAGGTTCTAAGTTCTGAAACGATCGTTTTAGTAGTGCGAGGAAAAGGTCCGGGGTCGCTCCATCCATAACCGGCACGATCGTAACTACAAATCTGGTATTCTTCCGACAGATCAGACTGAATTTTTCGCCATTCCAGTGAAAACCCGCCCAGTCCTGAATCAATGATGACAGCGGGTTTATTATTTTCTTCACCTTGGCAATAAATGTGAAGCCGATGAGTTCCTACGCTGATCAACTTGCCGGGTGGTACCCACAGTTCCTCATATCCACCCTCTGCCTTTACTGAAACAGTCAGTAAAAAAAGTACTATACTCAATGAAAGTTTAATCAGGTATTTATCCGGTTTCATAACATGAGGTTCAGTGTTTTTTATCTATTTGATACCTGTATGACCAGAAAGTTTAACTGATCTGAATCTTTTCTGGAAAAACACCTTAAAAATATTGTCACAGAATGACGAGTTTGTGGCGTAAACGGAGGGAATGGTGATGCCTACAACAAGCTATAAAAACCAGACATTGGATGCGCGACCAGACAGACTCGATCTGCGTGATCGCGAATATCGGCCACCCTTGCGATCCCTTCCTCCGCAATGGCCACCCAAAGATCTGATCGATAAATTACTTCCCTGCTATACCAATGATGGAATGATTTTAAACCAATCAGGTGAAGGTGCCTGTACAGGCTTTGGACTGGCGGCCGTGATCAATTACCTCAATTGGCGGGAATCGATTGAGATCAAAGGTTCTGAAGTCATCTGCCCAAACAACATAAGAGAAAAAAAAGTCAGTACCCGAATGTTATATAGCATGGCGCGCGTTTATGATGAATGGGATGGTGAAGACTACGAAGGTTCCAGTTGTCGTGGGGCCATGAAAGGCTGGCATCGTCATGGTGTTTGCAAAGATAAAACCTGGCCCTATCAGGTCAACAACAATAAGGAACCTAAAGAATCCTGGTCAGAAGAAGCAACTCAAAATCCACTGGGTGCCTACTATCGAATTAACAAAGACTCCGTTGTTGATATGCAGGGAGCGATCCATGAAGTGGGAGCGATATATTGCTGTGCTTCTGTACATGAAGGATGGTGGCGACAAAATGATCGTTCATTATCACTCATCAATCCTGATGATCGATTGATTGGTGGCCATGCATTTGCCATTGTCGGATACACAACAGATGGGTTTATTATCCAGAACTCCTGGGGGGGACGTTGGGGATTTAAAGGTTTTTCGATATTAACTTACGCCGACTGGGTTGATAATGGTAGTGACGCCTGGGTTGCTGTACGGGGTGCACCCGTTCGAAAATCTTCTCCTCAGACCTTTTCCAGTCATGCACTTCAATCAATTTCGAATGACTCAACACAGCGGGTCAGCAGCCGTATTTCCCGAGCTTTAAAATATAACTACAAGCATTCTCAGGTTAAACCCTGGAGTGAAGAAGATGCCTATCGTCATTCACTAGTGATTGAAAATAACGGACGTCCAAAACTGACGTTGATCACCGCTAAGAATGCTGATGCTTCAGCACGAATAATTTGCTATCGAAACCTGGATCTCTGGCTCAGGGAATCTAAACATAACCGTAAGATTGTTATTTATGCACATGGTGGTTTGAATTCTGAAGAGGATTCCATCAACAGGGTACGTATCATGGCACCCTATTTCAAAAATAATGGGATCTATCCTATTTTTATTACATGGAAAACTGGATTTATGGAATCCATAAAAAACCAACTCAAAGAATTTATTGGTTCAAGCTTCAACAAAGCAGGTATCGATCCCGCCAGCAGTCGTGCTCAGGGTATTTTTGATCGCTTGCGAGACTCTATCGATCGTGGCATTGAAAAGATCGCTCAACAGGTTCTGGTCAAAGGT
>JALSSM010000029.1 GCA_026984275.1 Gammaproteobacteria bacterium | reverse complement strand
ATCCCAGGCAATGAAGTTACCCAAGTTGTTGTCATCGGCATTGTTGTTAGGGCAGTCAGGACATACACGACCCGCTGGGAACATGTTCAACACAGCGTTTACATAGGGTTGACCCGCTACGTATTCACCACCAGAAACTGGCTCATAATCCATACAAACGTGGTTTGTAGGAACATAGTGCAGACCTGTACGTGGTGAGTAAGCTGAAGGCTGTTGGTCTTTTGAACCAAGAGCCGCCGGACAGATGTTAGTTGAGTTCACATCTTCACCGTTTTGGTGAGTTGAGTAACGTGCAACAACCTGTGGACGACCCGTCTTCATATCAACGTGAGTTGCCCAGTTAACCGCTGCGTCATATTTTTCAGCGACAAGCAGTTCACCAGTAACTCGGTCCATTGTGTAACCAAAACCGTTACGGTCAAAGTGTACAAGACCTTTATGTTTCTTGCCTTTGACAGTAACGTCAACAAGAACCATTTCGTTGATACCATCATAATCCCACTCATCATGTGGAGTCATTTGATAGACCCATTTGGCTACACCAGTATCTACATCACGAGCAAACATAGTCATAGACCATTTGTTATCACCAGGACGTACAGTTGGGTTCCAAGTAGATGGATTACCAGAACCATAGTACATCAGGTTCAGGTCAGGATCATACGGCCACCAACCCCATGTAGAACCACCACCGATTTTCCATTGATCGCCTTTCCAGGTTTTCAGTGAAGAATCTTTACCCACTGGTTTACCCAGTGCAGTCGTTTTTACAGGATCGATCAGCATATCAGCATCAGGTCCCATAGAGTACGCTCTCCAGGCCATGCTGCCATCGCTGATGTTATAAGCATTCATCCAGCATCGAACGCCGAATTCAGCGCCTGACATACCAGTGAAGACTTTGTCTTTGATGACGTGAGGTGCGTTAGTGTTGGTTTGACCCTTTTTAGGATCACCATTTTTAACGGACCAGACTTTTTCACCTGTTTTAGCGTTGATTGCTACGAGGTTTGTGTCTGCCTGTTGCAGGAAGATTTTACCGTCGCCATAGGCCAGTCCACGGTTAACCGTGTCACAGCACATAACAGGGACAGTTTCATCATAGTCCTGAACTGGAATATATTCCCATACAACTTCTAGCGTATCGAGATTGATAGCGAAGACATTATTCGGGAAAGCCGCATGGACAAACAGAGTATCTCCATCCAGACCTGTTGCACTTGAAGGCAGTACTAATGGACCACCTTCATGACCACGTAAAACACCTGTTGAAAATGTCCAGGCAGCTTGTAATTGGTGGGCATTCTGATTGTTGATTTGTTTCAATTCAGAATAACGCCAGCCAGAATAGTTACCACTAGGCATTACCCAGTAGTTTGGATCTTGCTGCAGTTTAAGCAGCTCTTCGTTAGCCATTGCCGATGCGGACATAGTTAATGCAGCACCTGCCAGAAGCCATCGATTTAACGATGATTTTCTCATGACCTCCTCCTTATATATAATTTACTGTTAACAGTTCGGTCTCTGTTCTTTTTTTATAACCCAATGGAAGCCCGAGACCGGAAAGATACCATTGAGCGGAAAACTCTGTTTGTTAAAACGTCGTTGAGGATCTTAAATTAGAGTCATATTTCCCGGCAGGAAGTGAACTGGCATACAAATATTTGTACGTTCGGCTCAGATATAACTGCCGAGTTTTTGGTTGAAAGTTTTGAAATAAAATTTTCATTTAATACTTCTATTCTGTCCTCAAGTTTCCTCAATATCCGTTTGTTTTCGGACAAAGAAGACCTAACAGTTAGAGAAGATTATAACTAAATAATGGGAACTATCAATATTTTTTTCAGGAAATTTTCATATTGTTCTTCAAAAAGAGAACAATAATATAAAAATATAGGTATATTATTGATATTAAAAGGCTTTTATATATTGCGGTGCACAATAAAAATGACGGGGTCAGATAAAATTTTAGAGTAACTAACCCTCGACTGATACAAGGTCAGGTTTTGGGTTAGTTATATGAGTGTTCTTCAATCAGGAAAATTACATCGTTAGAAGTAACTATTATTAAGAGGCTATTTAGCAACACTAACCTTTTCAGCCGCCTTATGGCTCACACCGACAAAACAGCGTTTCTCTCCTTCTTTATCGGCCGCTTCAAGAACGGGTATGACCTCATCAGCGCGATCTGAATCACGGAAAAGCCCACCTTTCTCACCCGGCATCCTCTTGTAAGCTTTGAATGTTCTGGCCTCGTCCCATAAATCAAAAGGTACCTGACTTGCTATGACATCTATCTTGCAGGAACAGGAATAAAGATTTTCTACTGTCTGGCCGCCATGTTTCGCCATGCAGGTCAATACACTGTCAACGCGTTCCAGTGTCGGATAATCATTTGCATAGACGGTAAAAGAGGTTAAGGCCAGAAGTATCGGTGTAATTCGCATAAGTCTCATAATAGATCTCCTTAATAAATAAATTCTCAGGAATTTATCTTTTTAGTAATTTAATAAAATTCAGAATAATGGCTTTTTTATCACTTCACGCTAATCCGTATCAATCAACAGTGAGACACTACCAATCAATTATACCATTGACTTTTTCCATATAACTAAGTTCAGGAAATAACAAAGAAATAATTATCTGAATCCTGTGCCGTCCATTATATCCTGAATCTTTTCAGGATATTTTCCTGATCAAACTAGTCACATGAACTCTTTAACAACTCATGGGTTAATGGTGTATTGAGTGCAATCTTCTGCTGCTGAGAGAGTTCATACGCGGCGCGATTGATTGCAAATTCAGCATCAAATAACCCATAAATATTTTTGACCCAGTAAGCCAATCGCCACACGACAGCATGATCACCATTATTAATGACCATAATCTTCGCCTGTTTTTCTTCATTCAATGATTTTTCTTTTTCACAAGCATGTGACCAGACATTGGTCAGAAACGTCTCTACCTTTTCAGCAGGCAAACCATAACCAATCTTGAAATCGACAAACTGCATCAATCCAGAAGCCGGACCTTTGCTTAAAACCTCAACTTTAGCATTTCTGACCCTCGAATTTGGCATCACAATAATATGCCGTGATCGTAAATCACGAAATTTGGTCTGGGTTAGTGTCGTTTCAATGGTCACTCCGATCAGATCATATTCTGTGATCTTTATAATACTACCCGGCTCCACATCACCATTATAAAGTAGCATTAACCCATTAATGTTATCCGGCGCCCAATAATCTTTGGTTGAAAACAGGATAATCAATAAGCCGCCAAGGACGCTGGTGGTTTTGAACCAGTCGGTCATACCCCAGATGTTGATCACGACGATCAGGACAATAATAAAAGAAGTGATTAATACCAGAAGATTAAATATTTCCGACTGATAGGTTTCCACACGGTATTCTGCCCCATCTATTTCTTTGACTCTTCCGTATTTTCTAAGGATAAGGATATGTAAAAAATTGACCACCAGATAGGCAATCAATAAAGTTAAACCTGTTCGGGATAGTTGTGATGTCCAACCGCCAACAAAAAACTCAATAAAGTAAATCCCAAACAGAACAATATTGATCAGTCTTAATGTCCAAACTTTGGTTTTAACAGATGACGAATCTTTATCTGGTCGGAAAACAGTGACAATCTGTCGAGTAAAGATAAACAAAAGGAGATTAATCCCTAGCGCAATGAGATCAATAGATGAAAAAGCTCCTAATACGGGCACTTCGGACATACTAATTTATTACTGTCAGCAAATTAAAAGTTAGACTATGCTGCCTGACTACCACTCATGTCGCAACTATTAAATCAGCATCAAAATTATTAGTGAAAAAAATATTCTTCATCATTCTGTTTCTGTTAATTGTTTTATTAAGTTTTTTTTTCGTAAACTTCAACAACGACAGTCGATCACTGACCGAACAGGAAATTAAAAAGTTACAAACCATCTTTTATAATGATGTTGATTATTCACAAGTGATGATCTCCACAGCAAACCTTCCACCGGCAATGGCAGCCTTTGTCATTGGTAATCGTATAATTTTCAGAGAAGAATATTCTACAAAAGATTTCAGTGGTAATTATCTAAAGATGGCAAGGCTGGTTCATGAGATCGGACATGTCTGGGCAAATCAGTCAACAGGATTACAGACTTCTCTTGCCGCCATCATGGAGCGCGTAAAATTCAAAGATCGTGTTTATTCTTATGATCCTTTATCGGGTCAAAAACCATTACATGAGTTTCGTTATGAACAACAGTGTCAGATACTCAGTGATTACTTCATCCATCGTTATCTTCAAAATGACGTATCAGCGTATGAAAAAACCATTTATAAAACGATCACAGGAACACAATCAAAAGCGCCTTAAATAAATGCATCAACCAATCCAACACCTTGCCTGATAACTTTTACCTGTTGTTGATCCTGATCTTCCATTTCAGTTGCATTTTCTGAACCTTGCGTCGATTCAACGGTTTCAAAAAATGTCTGTTGCTGATCAGGAGCCTGCTGCGAAACATCCGCATCAGCCAGCATCATGCCTGTTTGTTCGAGCATCTCTCTTAAACGAGGAAGTGCGTCTTCAATCGCATCACGCACTGAACCATGATGAGTCACAAACTGAACATGTGCCTGATCATCAATAATATTAATTTTAACCTGTAAAGGTCCCAGTTCTCTGGGGTTAAGACTCATCTTTGCTTCCTGAATTTCCTGCCCGATCTGCCACTTAACGCGAGAAACCAGTTCATCTCCCCAGCCCTGATTTCCAACTTGACCTGTGATCGCTGCAAAGCTTGTCGTACCTGGCTGAGATCCTTTTGCATGCGAGACTAAACTTCCCGGATCCTGGATCAAGGATTGAAAAGAATTGAGCTCACCATCTCCCTGTAAAGCATTCATTAATCCCTGAGCAGAAAATAAGTTACTGTCTAATAATTGTTGCTTGCCATTACCTGAAAGCAGCTCGGTAAAAGACGACCGCAGCGGCAAACCTTGCGGAAATAGTTTGCCGTCCAGATCATCGCCCGCAAATTGCCTTTTTATCAGGTCAGACAGTTTTAAATCTGTCGTCGCTGACTCAACCTGAGTCGTAAACAAGGCCAGGAAACCAAGCCCTGAAGCCATGTCTGAGTCTGCTTCGGAAGAAAGATCTGATGTCCCACCAGCTTCTTTGGAAGTAAGTGATAAACTAACTGAACCTGAAATTGCCTGCATCCTTTCATCTCCTTTTTATGAACTTTCCTGTGAGATTGCAATCCATGTGCCAGTCATTTCCTGACTTTTTCAGAATGCCTTAATTGAGTAAATATCATAGCGTGTATTTGGACTACAAATTGCTGTATTTGGACTTTGACCTTCAAGTGATCTGGCGTTTTTAGGTCTTTTAACAACAACGCGATGTTTAGCTTTTATTAATGCTACCGCAAGTAATTTATGACTATCCTGATCACTCCCCACCAGCTTTTGTAAAACTCGCATATCTTTCTTGACAGCCGCCGATTTTCGTTTCTCCGGGTACATGGGATCGAGATAGATCACATCTTCAGTTAATGCTCTGGAAATATACTCACATGAGTCAGCGCACACAATAGAAAGTCGATCGGCTATTTCGGAAACATCAGGATCCAGACGAGCACGATTGAGAGCGTCCTCCAGCAGTGCAGTAATGATGGGAGATCGTTCAATCATTTTTACAGTACAACCAAGAGCAGCAAGCACAAAACTATCACGGCCCATTCCAGCGGTCGCATCAATTACACCGGGCATATGCTGACTGGAAAGTCCAATCGCACGAGCTAGTGGTTGCTTTTTTCCGCCTCCAAATTGTCGTCTATGAGCAAGTCTGCCTTCTACAAAATCAATATAGACCGGGCCGGAGTCATCTGGAAATAGTGACAGCTTATCTTCATACCACCCCAGTAACAGATCCGGTGGTTCTGGTTGATCAATTTCCAGTGGGAGATTCAATTTTCTGGATAGTTCTACTGATCGCCTGTTTTCCTCATCACACTTAATCGCTATCATAGATGGAATTATAACTTCATCAGGAAAACTTCAGAAATGAGCTGGCTGGACAGTATTCCCTTACCACTATTAATTCTTGTTTGTCTGACCCTGGGTTTAGCACCATTTTTTCCGGAACCGCATGTCTGGGAAAAGTTGAAAATGCTATTTGCCGGTGATCTGATCAAACCGATCGATATTTTCGACTTCCTGTTGCATGGAACGCCTTTTTTAATATTAATCTTGAAATTGATCAGAGTTTTTTCAAATAATTCCTGATTTTAAACTATGGCTAGTGAGATTTACCCCAAAGCTCTTCAATTCGTTTATCACGGCCACATCCATAACGATAATAACGATATCGTAAAGGGTTTTTTTTATAATAATCCTGATGGTATTTTTCTGCAGGATAAAACTGACTTGCCTCAATAAGCTCAACTTTTATCGGATCTGAAAATGGTTTTGTTTTTTCGATCTTTTCTTTTGAAGCGATGGCTAATTCCTTCTGAGCTTCATTATAAAAAATAGCTGGGCGATACGAAGGTCCAATATCACAAAACTGACCATTGCCCTGAGTCGGATCGATATGCCGCCAAAAGTAATCCAGTATTTCGGTATAGCTGATCACTTTGGGATCATAAATAATCTGTGCGGCCTCCAGATGGCCGGTTCCTCCAGCAGACACCTGTTTATAAGTTGGATTTTCTGTATGGCCTCCGGTATAACCTGAAATCACCTCAATAACACCATCCAGTTTCTCGAAATCAGATTCGACACACCAGAAACATCCACCTGCAAGTATGGCTGTTTCTTTGGCTATTCCTTTAGCTGTCTCAGTTTCAGACTGATCTGATGCACTGAAGACCGGTGCAGAAATTAAAATAAGTAACAAGGAGGAAACTTTTGTCCATTTCATAGTCCTATTCCATCTTAATTAATCGTCTATAAATAGAGACTGATTTCGTTGAAAGGTTCAACGGGATTACATTATTGTAAGATCATCGACCAATACAACTTCACAGGCACCATTCCCTGAATCGTTACGAGTCAATGAGCTTACCCAATGCCAACCTGAATCCATATCAACCCTGACTAAATAGCCTTTGAACTTTACTTTCTGCCCTTTTTTTACTTCTTTAAGGGTTCTCTCTATTCCCGGAGAGGCAGGAATGATATGCATATTGGCGCTATTTGAGATCACATCCTGACGTGGAATAGGAAAATGCTCCGTTCTCCAGAAGTAAAACCGATTTGATTGCCGGATCGAAAATTCATCAACAATTTCTGGCCTGGACATAGGCCCCCAACCTAAGGCCAGATCGACAGGTGATAATTCTGACTCGAGTCCCCGGTTGTAATGCTGACTACTCAGGACTCTGGCAGCCACCTTAAACTCGGCCAGCGGTGTAATCCTGAAATGACCGTATTGATATGAACTCTTTTTGTAATTAATCTTTTTCTGCAAAGGTTTGTCACTAATGGTCAACTCACCGCTATAAGTTGTTGGAAATGCAGACGGGATATCTGTATTTACAATGACTGGTTTGCTATCAGCCCAGAGTGAATAGGCACCCCATAAAAAAACTGAGAAGAAAATTCCTTTTTTCAACATAAAATTGATGAAACATTAATGATTCCTGGTTACTTTAACGGTCTAGCCGTTAAAAACTTGAGTTGTTACCCCCTCCTGATTCATAAACTTTCAATCTCATAACAGACAGACAATGAATGTTCTGTCTCCGGTTCAATCATAACAACATCATCAGCCACATTGCCTGTTTCAACACAGATCATATTTTTATATCCATTCTTACCCATATCGCCCAGTCTTTCTGATTTATCGATCCACGGATTCCAGACAACGGTTGAGTGACTTCCCTGTTTTCTGATCTTAATTTGACGCTTAAAAGCCTGATCAATTATATATACAGGGATTTCAGGGGTGTCCTGATAAATACGATCAACCTCAGCCTTGATCATGATGGGGTTCGTTTCATTTTTCCGTTGCCAGCGATCCAAAGCATCTATATATACCTGATTCTCAAGTCCTGAGAGAATTACATTTTGAATATCACTGACATAAAAATAGGTATGCATTGCCTGACCAATAGTGACGGCCTTATTTCCAGCATTTCTGGTGATCAGACTCATTTCCAGTCGTTTCCCCACGGTCACACGAAGATCCAGTTCTACATCACGGGCTCGGTACTCTTCTGATACAGCATCCTGTAACAGCTGTAGAACTATTAAGGAACTCCCATCCGATAAGGTTTTTGTCTCTACGACATCCCAATCACTGGTTCGTGCATAACCATGTGAAGGAAACGAATGATTGACTGGATGTGCTCCAAACCATGGCCAACAAATCGGTATACCACCACGGATTGAGTGTTCTTTTGAGAAAATGGCATCTTCAGAAAGCCAGATCACATTTTCTTCTTCATTCGGCTGCCATGATAATAAATGACCGCCCTGAAGCACTAAACTGGCTTTAGCATGTCGATTATTAATATTAACAATGGTCAGGCTGCCGGCTCCTGATTTGAATTTAATCTGTTCGGCCTGAAGATCTGATCCTGTAACGTTAATACCAAACTGTGTGTTTAAGTGGCTAATCTCTTTCATTTTCTCCAAACTACACGGTCTATCGCTGAAAGAAAATTCCATTGAGACTCAGTTATCAGAGATTTACAAAGTCAGGAACCGATCGTTAAGTTTTAGGAGTACACTTAACAGCTGCAGAGGGTCAGTAAAATGACACACCAGCCCAATTGTTATAAAATGTTAAATCTGGTCGGTTATTAGTCTGAAATGAGGGGAGTAGGGAGATCTGATGTCTCAATCAGAAGCAACGTTATCTGAGAAACCTGAAAAAAAGGGGGCCACGGGGCTCACGATCGTCTGGTTGTTTTTTGTGATTTGTCTCATCGTTGCCGCCAGCCTTGTTGTTGATGTCTCCGCACAATTCTGGCTGGCAGGTAGCCTGATTGCCTTCCTCGTCCTGGCTCGAAAAAAGTGTGAACATGGCTACTTACGCCTTGTTTACCTCGGTGTTATAAGTTTTTTAAGCATTCGTTATATCTCCTGGCGCACCTTTGATACCCTGGGTTGGGAAAACCCGCTTGATTTCATCCCCATGATACTTCTGTATCTTGCTGAGTTATATGCTGTTGTTCTGGGTTTATTAGGCATCTTTGTCTGTATTGAACCCATCAATCGACCCGAAACACCCATCAGCAGTGATCCAGAAAAATTACCCACTGTCGATATTTTTATTACTACCTATAACGAACCCTATGAAATGATTGAAGTCACTCTTCAAGCAGCTAAACAGGTTCGTTACCCGCAGCATGTTTCTATCTATTTACTGGATGACGGTGGAACTCAGGATAAACTTGATAGTAAAGATCCTGAAGTTGCCATCACCGCAAGAATCCGTAGTATGAGCATGCGAAAACTCTGTCAACGTCTGAAAGTGAATTATCTGACCAGAGAAAATAATAACGATCACAAAGCGGGAAATATTAATGCTGCTCTGACTCGTACAAGTGGAGACCTGGTCGTCATACTGGATTCGGATCATGTCCCCGCAGTCGACTTCCTTGAAAAGACAGTTGGACATTTTGAACGTGACCCCAAGCTATTCCTGGTTCAAACACCACACTTTTTTATTAATCCTGATCCGATCGAAAAAAATCTTGAAATTTTCACCCGAATGCCCAGCGAAAATGAAGTATTTTATCGCATGATGCAAAAAGGCCTCGATTACTGGAATGGTTCCCTGTTTGCCGGCTCGGCGGCTGTACTTCGACGATCGTGTCTTGATGAGATTAATGGTTTTTCAACGACTTCTGTCACGGAAGATGCAGAAACGGCTCTTGATCTGCATAGCAAGGGATTTAACAGTCTGTACGTCAGCCATCCTTTGATCTCAGGCCTGGCGACGGAGAGTTTTTCAGCATTCATTACGCAACGCTTACGCTGGGGAACAGGAATGGTTCAGATCATGTTACTGAAAAACCCACTCTTTCATCCCGGGCTCACCTTGTCTCAGAGAGTTTGTTATCTATCAAACTGCTTATACTGGTTTTTTCCCTTCGCACGCGTTATCTTTTTTGTTGCACCGATGATGTATTTATTATTTGGCCTGCATATTTATAATGCTAACACAACGGAGATTCTTGCTTATACACTGCCGCACTACTGGGCTTCTTTACAACTCTCCAGTTTTCTTTTCCAGCGTGTAAGATGGCCGTTTGTATCACTACTTTATGAAACTCTTCAGTCCATCTTCAGTCTGCAAGGCTTAATTAAAACGATCTCAAACCCCAGAGCACCAAAGTTTGTCGTGACGCCAAAAGGTATGCATCTTGATGAAGATTTTGTATCCCCACTGGCAACACCTTTCTATTATTTCTTTGTCCTGCAGATTCTTGCTTTTGCTTTTGGTGTCTATCGTTATATTAATTATCCAGAAGAACAGACATTGGTACTCCTGGTAGGTTTCTGGCATGTGATCAACCTGCTTCTTATGCTTGCTTCTTTTGGCGTTTTAGCCGAACTTCGCCAGCGTAGAGCCATGCCAAGAATTGCAGCATCAGAATCCGCTATATTGAAAGTTCATAAATCAAGAATTCCATGTTCAGTTGAGAATCTCTCCACTGGCGGAGCTTCAATTTTCACCAATAATCTGATTAACAGAATGTTGATCCCGGGGACCAATGGAATACTGGAAATAGAAAATAAAGCACTTAATAAAATCAGTGAACTGATTGTAGAAATCAAGTCAGTGAAAAGAGAACAGGATGGCCGACACCTTGGCCTTGAATTTGTCTCTACCAATGCAACTCAAAGAGCAGAAGTTGTAGGACTCGTCCATGGGAACAGTGAACGCTGGTTCCGCTACTGGGAACATCAACCTCAAAAAGTAGGGAAACTGGAAGGAATTATCCTGCTGGTTTACTGGGGATTAAAACATTCAAAAATGCATTTGAAATACTTGTCTAATAAAATATGGCAATTTATATATAAACCCTTTTCAACTCTGATACTGAAACCTGATACAGTAAAAGAGTTTAACTAACAGAATAATGTCCTCTGAGGGGAGGAAGGAAAATGAAAATAATAAATTCAATGATCAATATCCATGTTCAATCAGTCAGTCTGAGAACAGTTCTATGCCTGTTTATTTTGTCATTGCCATCTGTCGCACTGTCAGCTGAAGAACAAACACCTGTCACACCAGATAAAATAGAAAAGCAGGGGCTTCCCACAGACAAGGCCTCATTTTCAGACACACTTGAGGACAAAGAATCAGGTGTCAATATAAAATCTTTTAATTACCCTTTAATGGATTTTATGCCCAATCCAGAACCTATCGTGTTACGGAAAGCGAATGACCAACATGCTCTTTATTTCCCTGTCTCAAACAGAATAGACGTCACATACGCCGAACTTCGACTCAAGTTTACAAACTCAATTTCATTACTTCAGGATCGCTCACAACTTCGTATCAAACTTAACGAGATTACCGTTGCACAATTGCCCTTACGTGCTGATCAGCCACAAGTTGATGTTGTCATTGAGTTACCGGCAGAGTTGATCACTTCTGGATTCAATAATCTAACGATCTGGGTGGCTCAACATTACACGCTGGAATGTGAAGATCCTGCGGCTCCTGAACTGTGGACTGAAATTGATACTTTCAATTCTGAACTGACATTAACGGGCCAGTTACAACCTATTGATGTTATGTTATCCCAATTAGATCAGGTGATGGGGCCTGCTATCGGTAATCCTCAAAGTTACCGAATTCTGATGCCAGAGCAATACAATGAAGATCATATCGCCACTGGGGCTTTGATCGCTGAAAGTATTGGCTTACGTCACTTTTATCGCTCACCATTATTTATGAGTGCCACAGCAAAAAAAGCTCCATTTACGACTGAAACTGATGCAGTCATGATGAATGAATTTTCCGGTCTGGATCAGGAGACATTATCAGGATCGGATAATGTACTTTTTGGTACTCGTGATGAACTGAAACCCTATCTGTCCAGTGAGATTTTGAATGAAATAAAAGATGCCTACCTTGGAATATTTCCTCTTCCTTCTGATCCAAGGTATTTCGTGATGATTGTCTCAGGGACAACGAAGGAAGAATTAAAACGTGCGGCAACGGCGCTAAACTTTACCAATTTCCCTTATGCTGATGCAAAAACATCATTAATAAAAGCAACGGATATCCCTGCGAACTCAAGATTTGGCCGGAAACGTTTCATCAAAACAGACCGATTATATACACTGGAAGAACTTGGTGTTGAAACGAGTACAGTCCAGGGTGCTGGCTTTCATGAATATGAACTTGTCTTTGACCTGCCTGCCGACTTTTATGCCGCTGAGGACGCCACCGTCAATCTACTTCTGGATTTCTCGTATGGCGCGAGAATGCGTGATGACTCTATCCTGAATATTAGACTTAATGATGCATTTGAACGAGTTATTGCACTGACCGATCCTGAGGGTGCTGTTTTTAAAGGATACGATATTAAAATTCCTTTGCGCGCCTTTAATCCAGGCAGAAACAGGATTCGCTTTGAACCTTCCCTCATCCCGAGTGTTGGAGGAGAATGTATTGCAATCAACGATCGCAACCTGCAGTTTACGCTTTATGGAACATCCATCATTAAATTTCCGTTTGCGACAAGTTATGCCGGTCTGCCCGATCTGAACCTTTTTTCACGCACTGTTTTTCCATATAGGCGAAACGGTCAACCAGAACCCGTCACTGTTTCTGTTTTGTCGAATGATTACGACACCATTTCTGCCACCTGGACACTCATGGCGAAATTTGCTCAGGTTGCCGATGGACCTCTGATGGATGCAGAGTTCCGTTTTTCTTTACCAGAAGATGATCGAGAATTAATTATTGTTTCTCCATTTAACACCCTTGATGAAAAAATCATGTCTTCTGCTCCGATACAGTTAGATGGTTCAAGCAATTATGCTTATCCTGTTGCTCAGCAGATTGATGGGGAAAAAGTGGAAAAAGGATTTTTTGTACAATTCCCTGATCTTTTTGGTGGAAACAAAGAGGAACCTGAAGCCGTTCCATTCAAGGCCCATATCGAACAAAATGCAAATCCACAGGCTCACGGTGTGGCCATGGCATTTAAATCTCCTTTCGGTCAAGATAGATCTGTCACACTTTTCACGGCTGAAACAGGTCAAAAATTACACCGATATATGGAAGCCATTGTACAGCCGACACTTTGGTCAAAACTCTCAGGTGATGTTGCTTTGTGGACAGCCGATCCAAAATCAATAAGCACCCAGATGATTGGGAAAAAGTTTTATGTCGGAAATGCCGGTCTTCGTGACAAGACACGCTTCCAGATTTCACAGAACCCATGGTGGTGGATCATTGGTGTCTTTGTGCTGATCTTCCTGCTCGCCTGGATTACTCGCGTCTTATTACATCGCCGATTCCTGAATCGACATGGAAGAAATGTCAGAATCGAGGATTAGTTTCCGGAGTCGTCTGATCATGTTCGCAGCCACTGTTGGCATCATTGGATTAATACTTATCCAGTACAGTCCATTCGACCAGATCAGTCATCTCTGGAAGAGTGAAGATCCTGATTGGCAGCTTTACAAAACCCTGTTCATCAGTGAAAAAGGTCGAGTGATCGACACAGGCAATCAGAACAACTCCCATTCCGAAGGACAGGGCTGGGGAATGTTGTTCGCCGTAAAAAACAATGATCGCTCCAGCTTTGATCAGATCTGGCGGTGGACTCAGGAAAATTTACAGATCAGACAGGATCCACTTTTTGTCTGGAAATGGGATGCCAATCAACCAGAAGATCATACGCCTGATAACAATAATGCCACCGATGGTGATCTCTATATTGCCTGGGCCTTATTGCGAGCGGGAAAACGGTGGGGAAGATCTGAATATACAGATGCCGCAAAAGAGATCCTGCAATGTGTCCGTGAAAAGATGATCCGCCACTATGCTGGTATGACAGTCCTGCTTCCAGGTGAGAAAGGATTCATACGGGAGGATCATTTACTCTTGAACTTGTCCTACTGGATTTTCCCGGCATTGGGTGAATTTGATCAAATTGATCCAGACCCTGTCTGGCAAGCGTTACATGAAAGCGGTATTAAGCTCATTCACCAGGCTCAATTTGGACAATGGAAATTACCGTCGGACTGGATTGAACTGACCTCCACGGGGGAAATCAGACTATCAGAAGATTTTCCACCACGATTCAGTTACGACGCAATACGCGTTCCTTTATCATTACTTTGGGCTCAGGTCGCTGACCGGGAGTTACTCAAACCTTTTCAAAATTTGTCCGATCATTTTTCACAACTTGAATCAGCACCTGCCTGGGTTGACCTTGAAAATAACAGTCTTGCACCTTATCAGGCCTCTGAAGGGTTTAACGGTGTCATGGCACTGGCAGATGTCATTATTAATGATGCAAAGACAGACTCAGCTATCCCTCATCTGAAACCGGATCAGGATTACTACAGTGCTTCCTTGCTGATGCTGGCACGTCAGGCGATTGATGAGACCAGTAAAAAATGAATGGCCGAATCGATCAACAGTATACGCACGGCCATATCATGGTCATGGCCATCGCTCTTGTTTCGCTGGTCTTCAGTTCCCTGAATGTACAAGCCCAAAACGATCGGCTGGTGACTGATTATGATGCAACAACTTACGACAACATCAGTTACCCGGGAATAGAACCCCCGCCTCTTTCTGATCGAGCAATTGGTGTTGATGAACGTAGCTTGTGGCGGCTATTGTCTGATAAAAAATATGATCAGCTCAATATAATGATCGAACGCTTCAGGGGAACATATCCTGACTGGGAACCCCCAGCTGATCTCATGGACGCAAAAATCCGGGGAGAGATCAAAAAAGCGGCGACCGTAGAAGATTACGATCAGATCATCACTCTTTCAAAACAGTCTCCGTCTGCGTTTACCTGTAAAGATCCTGATCATATGTGGACGCTGGGCAATGCTCTCTATGCACAAGAAAAGAGGGAGGAGTTGTTTGCTCACTATAAAAACATGATGGAAAAATGTTCTGACCCTGATCTGCGACTGGTGACATTACAAAGAGCATCAACCCAACTGCCTTACAAAAAGACCCTTGCTCTGATCGACATTGAAATGAATAAACCCCACACGGCCTTTGAGAAAAAGAATATTGATCAATTTCGCTATGATTTCTTCTCAGGCTGGTTCACGGATGCCTGGGATAGAAAAGCCATGAATGAGGCAGAAGAACCTGTCAAGTTTTTACAAAAACCTGTCATTGATCGCAAAGATGCAAAAATGGCTTCATTACTTGGCTGGTGGGAATTGCAACTTAAAAATCCAGCACTGGCACGTAACTGGTTTGGTCTCGCTCATGATTGGCAACCGGATCCGGACACTGCCTATGGTCTGGCTTTGGCACTCAAAGGTTCTCAACAAATCAATGAATCCAAAACCATTATAGAAGAATGGAAAACCCGTGAACCTCGAATGGTAACCCTGTTTGCAGCACCAACGATTCAGGTGAAACCTGTCACCCGAAAAAGAACGGTGACTGAGATTGCACTGGAAAAAACTGTCAGAAAATATAATCAGGGAAACTATCAGGCCAGTCTTGCCATATCACAAGCGGCACTGGAAAAAACAACACAAAAAGGTCGGATCAGTTTAGCTCAAAAGAAGACTATCCGATCACTAAAAATGTTTGAAGCCTGGAGTCTCTACAACCTTTCCCGTTATCACGAGGCCGCAACACAGTTTAAGTTGCTTTACCAGGAACAGGCCGAAATCGATAGTGCACGTGGACTTGTTCTCAGTTCCATCAAAATTCATGAATACGAAAGAACCAGGGCGTTGGGGGCCGAAGACTGCGGCCCGTTGTCTTTTCTCAGCTCCACACGGATCCCAACTGATCAGCCTGCTGTTCAGAGTGAAATATCCGATCTTTATTATCTTTTTTATAAAAACTGGATCGGTGAAGAACTCGATCACAAGAATTTTCGTTCGGTTGAATTAAAGGTTCTTAGAATTGCAGATAGATTGATCGAGCTTGAAGATTGTGAAATGGCATCTGCGGCAGGCTGGGCTTATCTTGAAAAAGGTGATCACGGATCATCATTATTCTGGTTTGAACGTTCAATGGCATGGTGCCCGAACGTTGACAATGCCTACAGTCTGGCTTTGATCAAACAGAAAATGGGGGATATAGAAGGAGCCGAAAAAATAACCGAAAAATGGCGCCAGAAATCCAATAATGTCACTCACAATATTAATCAGTTACACAGTGAGTTACTGCTCGAACGAGCAAGGCGCGAGTATGCAAACCAAAACTATACCCAAAGCCTTGCGCTGGCCCGGGAAAGTGCCGAACTGAACCCCAGCCCGGAGGCGGATAACCTGATTGCATGGAATAAATATCAACTGGGAAATGTTAGCGAAGCCGCTGAAGATTTCGAAAAACTCTATAGAGAAAATCCGGATCAGCAAAGTGCCGATGGTTTATTCACTACATTGACAGCTCTGGGTAATGAGGAAGATGAGATGCATATGGAAGAACTGGCAAATGAACTGGGTGGCCCATTGAAAGACCACGTGTCTGATCTACATGCGATTCAGTATTACCATAAAGATCAGTTTGTCCTGGCAGAAAATACTCGTGTTAATCTTCTTCCTGAACTGAAAAACGTCGATACAGCGGCCGTATCTTTAATGCCCTATGCCCGTCACCGTAGTGGTGAAGAAGGACTTGGACAACTGGATATGATTGGTGCTGAGCTGGCAGGACGCGCCTTTGCAGGAAGAAATCATTTTTATGCAAGTCTGGATTTCATGAATCTCGATAGTGGATCAGCGGCTAATAATGCTGAGCTTGGAAGTAACGCCAACCGATTATTCAACACATTTACAATAACACCCACGGAAGAAGAATCATTACTGATTGAACCACATTTGAGCTATCGATATGAAGCCGATGTTTCACCTCACTTTTCGATTGGCACTACGCCATTAGGCGGCGAACTTGGTGGTGTATTGACCGGTGAGATAGGTGTGGACTGGCGACATGGTCCACATGGAATGAATCAGTATAGTCTGAAGTTATTCAGAAAAAATAAACAGGAATCCATCCTATCCATTTCCGGTATTGTTGATCCAGTCACGGGCAATAAATGGGGTCGTGTTGTTGAAACAGGTATTCAGGGCGATATGCGTTACCAGTTTAATGACAGCTGGACATTAACAACCGGAGGTCTGTACGGAAAACTGGATGGGGCTTCTGTGGCAGATAATAATCACTTTGGCTTCTGGACCTCTCTGGGCTACAACATTGATCGCGATAGTTTTAAATACCTGACCGTGGGTCCTGCGTATCGATTTGACCACTACGATGAAAATCGCCGCTTTTTTACCTTTGGCCATGGTGGTTACTTTAGCCCGGATGCTTTCCACAGACTGAGTGCTGAGGTCAACTTCCAGACCGAAGAAGCCCGGCAATTTATCATCAAGGGACGAGCTGCTCTGGGCTACCAATATACTGCTGAAGATAATGCCTTTGCCTTCCCCTTATCTAACACAGGCCCAATCCTGAATGGTGATGACAGTGATGGAGTGGCCTTTGACACCCAGCTTTCTGCGGTCTACAGAGTCACTCCCTGGATCCAGATTGGTGGTTTTCTGAATATTACTCAATCCCCTGATTTTGATGATCTTGGTGGAGGATTAATGCTACGAATCAATCTTTTTGACAGACCTGCTGTTTTCAGTATGGACCTGCCCGAACGACCATGGAATGAGTAAAGGAACTGCTGATATCGAGTTATTTTTCTAACCAGCCAAGACTCTCATGAGTCGAACTCACCGGGTTGTATTCAGCGCCTGTCCAACCATTGAAAGAAGAATCATCAATCGCTTTGAAGACTGCATCAAAATCGATCTCACCTGTTCCGGGCTGACCACGTCCAGGAGCATCTGCAAACTGGATATGTCCAATGATATGAGCATGTTCAAAAATATTCTCACAGACATGCTCACCCATTCGATGCATATGATAAACGTCATATTGCAGCATCACATCAGGATGTTGAACTTCTTCGAGCACTTCGATTTGTTCACGAAGATTATGCACCAGAAAACCCGGCATATCATGAATATTAACCGCTTCAAAAACAGTCGTTATCCCAAGCCTGTCCAGTGATTCTGCTGTGTGTCGTAGGTTTGAGACAAAGGTTCGATGGCATTCATGGTGTTTTTCAGAATCTTCCTCACGGCCTGCGAGAACATTGATACAACGTGGCTCTAAAATTTCTGCATAACTAAGGCACTGATCCAGTGTCTCTTGATATTCCTGTTCTTTTCCGGGTATTCCCGCCAGACCTTTTCCACCCTCTAATAAATCCCCTGCCGGGACATTGATCAAAACAATTTCTACACCCGCCTCATCCGCAGCTGTTCTTAGATCCCGTGCTTTTTCAGTATAGGGAAACTGAATTTCAACGGCCTTAAAACCTGTATCTGCTGCTGCCTGAAAACGATCCAGTAATGAATTCTCGGTAAATAATACTGATAAGTTTGCACTGAATTTTGGCATGTGTTTTCCTTATTATTTATAGAGTTTGACCAGTGTTGCAGGATCTGATTCCTGAAAACCATGACTGGAATGTTGTCGCATCAATTGTGCGCCTAATGCCGACATGGGTATAGCACTACCTTCATTTCTGGATAACAAAACCGCCGTATCTAAATCTTTTAATAATGTCCGCACGTGCCATTTTATCGGCTCAAAGGTATCTGTTGCCATTTGTGGGCCCAGGATCTGTAATGGTTTTGAATCGGCAAACCCGCCTGCCAGCGCTTGTGGAATTTTTTCAGCATCAATACCCGCTTTTCTGGCCAGTGCAATCACCTCGGCGATCACCAAGGCATTGCAACTCACGATCATCTGATTACAGACTTTGGTTATCTGGCCCGCTCCAATTTCTCCCATATGAGTAAAACGCTGTGACAGAGACGCCATGATCGTGGCCACTCGTTCAAAACTCTCTTTCCTGCCACCCGCCATAATTGCCAGTGTGCCCTGCTCCGCTCCTGACACTCCGCCTGATACCGGTGCATCCAGCCAGTCCATACCACATTCTTGTTCAAGTCTTTTGGCGAAACGCTGCGTAGCTTCCGGTTCAATACTGGACAGATCGACCAGCAATTTATCTTTGCTGCCACCTCTGGATACTCCATCGTCACCAAAAACGACTTGCTCAACAACATGGGTATCCGCCAGTGAAAGCAACAAAATATCAGCTGCTTCTGCTACTTCCTGAGGAGTATTCGCTTTGTGGGCACCTTTCTCTAGGACAGGTTGTAGTTTTTCAGGTGTGCGGTTCCAGACGATGACATGATAACCCGCCTCCAGGAGGCGTAAGATCATTGGTTTCCCCATAAGACCGATACCGAGAAAACCCAGTTTCGGTTTCTGATTTTCCATCCTCAAACTCCATGATTGTCTTACTACCGACAATACTGAAAGATGGATTATTTCTCAAGCATGGAGATCATCTGTCAGTTAATGCTTGAACAGACTTAAAATGGAGGATCTTCAATTGTTTTTTCCAAATCATCAGGATGTAGCAATTCCAAAGGGTGATGAGTTTCAGGATTTGGTTCTTTATTTTTTGATGTGCTCGTTTTATTTTTTAAAGATCCTGATTGGTTCTGCCTTGATGTTTTAATTCGATTTTTTTGCTGATGAAGCCAACTTTCAATTTCTCCATCCAGTTCTTGATCAAGTTGACCATTATTTACTTCAATTAAAGCCTGATCGATTGTAATTTGATCAGAGACCAATGGGACAGCTTCCTCCCGACTGTTGATATCAATGAGTTCGATCTCTTCCTCATTTAGCGAGTCGAGTGGCAAAGTTGATTCCTCTTTGAGATCTTCTTGCCGATCCGGCAAATTATCTTCCTGAGTGTCAGGGTTTACTTCAGCAAGATGATCTTTTCGATTCTCAACAAGTGCGTTAATAATCCCCTCAACCACTGATGTCGAAAAGTCCTGATCAGAAAAACGATTATTTATTTCCAATGTTACGTTCAGAATATCTTCTTCCGTAATCTCATGTGAATCATTAAGACAGGCCGCCTGGAGCGCTTTTCCACAAAGCATGTTTATTTTTGCAGGTACCCCACCAGTCTGTTCGTAAATGGCAATAAATGATCCTGGAGAAAAATCAGGATCACCGACCCAGCCGACTGTTCTGAGCCTTTGTATAATATAAGCTTTTGTCTCTTCTTCTTTGAGATGTTCAAGCTTGTAAGAAGTCACTATGCGTTGCCGTAATGGTTCACAGACTTCGCTATACAATAGTTCCTGCAACCTTGTCTGGCCCAGCAGGACAAATTGCAGCAATGCTTCATTGCCATTCACCAGATTCATTAACATCCTTATCTCTTCGATGGCAGAATCAGACAGGTTTTGCGCTTCATCAATGATCACAATGATTCGCTTTCCTCTGGATCGACAATCTTCCAGAAAAGATTCCAAAGATTTCAAAAGCGAAACTTTTGATAATTCTTCATACGGCAGACCAAGTTCAGCTACGACATATCTCAACATCTCATCGCTTTGTAATTGTGTATTGATGATTCTGGCCGTCATAATGTTGGTTTGTTTCAACATATAGATCAAAGCTGACATCAATGTTGATTTACCAGTTCCAGGCTCACCCGTGATCACGACAATCCCCTGACCTTGCCCTAAACCATAGCCAAGACAGGAAAGGGCTCTTTTATGTGTGTTGCTATTAAAGAAAAATTTTGGATCAGGATTTAATCCAAAAGGCTTGCTTTTGAATTTGAAATATTTGGCGTACATTCCTTGTTCGTTGCCTGGTGGCACTCCATTATCTATTGGTTTATAAATAATATTTCGGCAAACATAGAAATGACTTTAATAAATAACCTGAACTCGGGATAAGGATGGTCATAAAAACATTAAGATCCAATAAGGTCTATGAAATTATCTGAGGCGTTTTGTCCAGTGCACTGCTTTTAGTGACTATCAAGGCGGAGTGCGCAGCAATAGCGCGCTATTGGAAGCAGCTCCAACGCCGAGAGTTGCTAAAAGCGGCGTGCTGGATGGCTATCCCTTATCCCGAGTTCAGGTTTAAATATAAAGAACTTGTGGTCAGACTATTCTGGGCGACAGACGCCAACCGAATCTCTACCACACACTTTTCCATCCTCCCAGATAGCCTTATCAAGAATTGTCCGGGTAAAATCCGCATCCTCCAAATTTGAACCTCTAAGATCAGCATGGCTCAAATCTGCATCTATTAATGAAGCGGATGCCAAATTTACAAATTGTAGATTGGCTCCTTTTAAAACCGCTTTTTCAAGATTAGCCTTTTTAAGATTGCTCTTGGATAAATCAGTATAGGAAAAATTGCTGCTTCTAAGGTTGGCCTCCTGAAAATTCACACCCTTCAAAACAGCATTCCTGATGGAAGCTCCGGAAAGGTCTTTCTTTTTCAGGGTTAATTGACCAAATTTACAATTGTCCCAGATAACACCGGGGTTGGGTGAGGCATCACAGTCCGGCGACAGAATATCTTTTGACGGCGTAAGAACGAAACCAAGAAACACAATAATAACGATGGAAGCAATTATCGTCAGTAGTGGAAAATGATCCTCTACGCGACTTTCCTTGATCGTTTCCAGTAGTTTTGTACGTCCTCTCCGACGAGAAACTTCATCTTCCGGTTCTGGCTGGCGACGATCTTTTCCCTGTCGTTTTTGCTGATCCCTTGACGAAGCATCATTCTCACGCCGATCCCAGCCACTGCGCTCATCATCTTTCAGCAATCGTTCTACATCAGTATCTTTAAATAGTGCTACGAAACTCCCAGCCGTTTTCCAGTCCATATCGTTAGAGCTAAGCTCATCCGTCTGTTTCAGGCGACCGAGCCTGGCCAGTTTCTCCAGAACCTGAAACGTATAAGGACCACGAATCTGGCCGTTTCTACGTACTTTCCATTTTTTAGTGTCAGTCATTGTCAATAATCATTCAAGTTCTATGCCTGTTTACCGATAAATAAAGTGTGATCAGTCCATCAAAAGTCATCCAAACTCAACTCGTCGGCTCAGCAACCCAGAATCCCGTCAGGAATCAGCAGCCGATACAGGCACCTGTGTCCATCAAAGCCTGGCAAGTTGGGCAAATTCTGAAGGCAAGTGTGATAGAGCAGTTATCGAACACAACACTTTTATTAAAGATTGGTAATACACAATTAACGGCGAAAACCAACTTATCACTTCCACCCGGTGCAGAATTACAGTTAAAAGTGATCAATCAGGGTGAACAACCTTTATTGAAAATTATTAGTCTTCCAAATTCAAAAACTGAGACTAACCTCGCAGCACTCAGACAAGCTCTACCCAAACAGGCACCGCTATCCGATCTGTTTTCTGCCTTAAAAGTTGTTGATCACCGTCTGCCCCAGATTCTTCAGCAGGCCGTTCAATCATTACAGGCAGGGCTCTCATCACGAATGGATTTATTGAATCCTGAAGGAATAAAAAAAGCATTAAATGAGAGCGGTACTTTCTTTGAATCCAGAATAAATGATCAAAAACAGGTAAATAATGTTCACGCCGATCTTAAAGGTAAATTACTACGTCTGGCTGATCTGCTGAGAAACGAGAATCTTACACAGCATCAGAACGCAGGTAAAAACAATCTTTTATCATTATTAGCAGACAATAAAGCCATACCCGAGCTACAACGTCATGTTGAATCCGCCCTGGCAAGAATCCAGTTAAACCAGCTCAATTCACTCCCCAATTCAGAACAGCATTCACAAGCCTTTTTACTGGAATTACCGGTCAAAGAGAATGAGCATATTGATGTTTTCTCTGTAAAAATTAATGAAGAAGATCAGCAGAAAACAGATCAGGAATCATCGAAACGCTGGTCAATACAATTATCTTTTACGCTGGACGGACTGGGCAATATCCACGCAAAACTGATACTTGGTGGTGAAAAGGTTCATGCCAGTTTATGGGCAGAGGAAGAAAAGACCTATGAGCTTATCCAAAACAATCTTCATCAGTTAAATGAGCGTTTAACCGATGTCAAGTTTATTGATCCTGATGTGAAATGTTTCAAGGGCAAACCAGAATCTGAACCATCCACATTGGCTGATAACAACGAATTAATTAATGTGGAAATTTAAAAAACCTGAAAGATGAAAGCCAATAAGATAAAAGCAGACATAGCCATCGCTCTTGATTATGACGAGTCCTCTGCTCCCAGAGTAACGGCAAAAGGTCGTGGTTTAGTCGCAGAAGAAATCCTCAAGCTGGCTGCTGAGAATAATATTCCAATCAGGGAAGAACCTGAAATCATTGAATTATTAGCCACAGTTGAACTGGGTGATCAGATACCTGAAACACTTTATGTCGCTGTCGCTGAGGTCATTGCCT
This sequence comes from Gammaproteobacteria bacterium, assembly GCA_026984275.1. Lineage (GTDB taxonomy): Bacteria > Pseudomonadota > Gammaproteobacteria > CAJXQU01 > CAJXQU01 > CAJXQU01. The sequence goes on along the minus strand of JALSSM010000029.1, from coordinate 180 downwards.
TTGCTTATAGCTTAAAAGGAAAATCTGTTGGGGGGGATTAGAACCGCTATTCCTTTCCAAGGTATATATCAGAATTCTTCTTTGCCTTAGCTGATTCTTCATAACTCCCTGCACCTTCCAGCGCCAGTGAAATCACCAGCCAGTTGCCACCAATCAAACGCTGATTACCATTCGCCAGTG
>JALSSM010000028.1 GCA_026984275.1 Gammaproteobacteria bacterium | reverse complement strand
AAAGCTCCGCCTGAGGTCAAACCGACAGAGGGTTTTACTATTCAGGTTCTCGTAGATGGGCCATTTCTGGTGGAAGGACAAGGTTTCATAACCGGTGTTGATGGTGAAAATACAGACTGTAACGGGACAACTGCCTTATGCCGCTGTGGCGAATCATCAAATAAACCTTATTGTGATGGATCACATGCGAGAGTAGGATTTAAAGATCCTGAATAACCATCTGACAACGGGTAGATAGTCTGGAGGATTTGATGAGCCAGAACAACGCAAAAATTACTGCCTATTATGATGGAGCTTGTCCGAGCTGTATCCGGGATAGAGAGAACTACGAAAAAATTGCAGGAAGAGCAGGGGAGAATGTCTGCTGGTTTGATATTACCGGCAGGGAACAGGAGTTACTTGAACTTGGTATTGATCCTGAAAAAGCGTTAACAGAACTTCATGTACAGGATGAAAATAAGCAGATCCTCTCTGAGATAGATGCCTATATATTGCTCTTAAGTAAGGTTACCTTGCTAAAACCCATGGCATGGTTGATTGGGCTTCCACTGATTCGTCCATGGCTTGCTCGAATTTATCATAAGCAGGTTCATCACAGACTGCAGCTAACAGGTCGTTTGTAAATTCTGACAATTATTCCACATGGCCGGTCCCTTTTTTCGAGCTATACTTAAAATATGAAGCGAAAAGCTCGGATAGAGACACCAACCAGGTATCTGATCGCAGCTTGTCTCGTGAGTACACATCAACGCTCCCTGAGTAGCTGCTTATAAAGCTCCCTGTATGGTTGGTTGTAAACATCATTTTCGAGCGAATGCCTCAGGCGGCGGTACACTCCATCTAATGGATTGTGTCATTCACCACATCACAGATGATGTGGATACAGATGTATGTAATGAGGGGGTAAGAAAATGGCTATCTCACACACGGTGCAACATTTTATGGTAGAGCATTCTATCGATTATGATTTAATGCAGCATAATTTGACTGGCTCCAGTCATGAAACGGCTAAATCTGCTCATATTCCAGAAGATCATCTGGCTAAGGCTGTGATTGTAAAGGATAAACAAAGTTACGCGATGGTTGTTGTTCCAGCCAATAACTGGGTGGAAATGAAGCATTTGAGGAGAGAATTAAACAGAGATTTTCATCTGGCTACTGAAGATGAAATCGCAAGACTTTTTAACGACTGTGATACAGGGGCTGTTCCACCGATTGGTCCTGCCTATGCTATGGAAACATTTGTCGATGAGTCACTTTTTAATCTCAACAATGTTTATTTCGAATCTGGCGACCATCAGGAGCTGGTACATATTCTTGGAAAAGATTTTCAGAAACTGATGAGTGGTGTGCGACATGGACACTACAGCCACTATCATTAGTGGATGATCCAGGTAATAAAAAAGGGTCATTATTATTCAGGAGGAATTCCTGATAATAATGACCCTCATCTGATTGCCAGTAATTATCCCCGGCTTAATCCGACTAAAGAGCAGATTATTTTTTCTCGTTACGTTCCTGAACTTCTTTTATAACTTCTTCAGCAACATTTTTCGGACAAGGCATGTAGTGTGAGAACTCCATAGAGAATTGTCCACGACCTGATGTCATTGTACGAAGATCACCAATATAACCAAACATATCACTCAGTGGCACATCGGCTTTGATACGAACACCCGTTGGACCGGCATCCTGTGATTTGATCATTCCGCGACGGCGGTTAAGATCACCAATGACATCACCGACATTATCTTCTGGAGTGAACACGTCTACTTTCATGATCGGTTCCAGTAATTGAGGCCCAGCCTTTGGAATTGATTGTCTGAATGCACCTTTCGCCGCAATCTCGTAAGCAACCGCAGATGAGTCTACTGCATGGAAACCACCGTCAGTCAGTGTGACTTTGAAATCAAGACAAGGGAATCCTGCAAGAACACCTTCATCAAGCATGGATTCAAAGCCTTTTTGAACCGCTGGCCAGAATTCACGAGGCACGTTACCACCGGTGACCGTTGATTCAAATTCGAAACCATCACCGGGTTGTCCAGGTTCGATAATATAGTCAATTTTAGCAAACTGACCAGAACCACCTGATTGTTTTTTATGGGTATAGCTATCTTCAATACGTTGTGTGATCGTTTCACGATAAGCCACCTGTGGCTTACCAACTTCCACATCGACCCCATGTGTTCGTCTGAGAATGTCGATCTTGATATCAAGGTGTAATTCACCCATTCCTTTGAGAATGGTTTCGCCACTATCTTCATCTGTTTCTACATGGAATGAAGGATCTTCTTTGATCATTTTTCCAAGAGCTACGCCCATTTTTTCAGAGGCACCTTTGTCTTTTGGAGTAATTGAGATAGAGATAACTGGATCAGGGAAGACCATCGGTTCCAGCGTTGCAGGTGATTTAGGATCACATAAAGTGTGGCCTGTCTGGACGTTTTTCATACCGACAACGGCGACAATATCACCAGCCTGCGCCCTTTCCAGCTCAATACGTTCATCTGCATGCATTTCAACCATGCGCCCGATTCTTTCAGTCTTGCCCGTCGCTGTATTCAGAACCGTCATTCCTTTTTCAAGTTTTCCTGAATAAACGCGAACGAAGGTCAAAGCACCAAAACGATCATCCATGATCTTGAAAGCCAATGCGCGAAGTGGTTTGTCTGGATCAACAATAGCAAACTCGCCTGTTTCATTACCTTCAAGATCAACTTCAGGCTGAGGTTTTACTTCGGTTGGGTTTGGCAGGAAGTCAACGACCGCATCAAGGATCAGCTGAATACCTTTGTTTTTAAAGGCAGAACCACAATAAGTTGGAAAGAAATCAAGTGCAACAGTACCTTTTTTGATCAATCGTTTGATCGTATCAATGTCAGGTTCTTCACCTTCAAGATATTTCTCCATGACATCATCATCCTGTTCAACAACCATTTCAATCAGTTCGCTGCGATATTGCTCAACTTTATCAACCATATCTTCAGGAACATCTTTGAGTTCGTATTTTTCAGGATCACTGGAATCATCCCAGACCCAGGCTTTGCGAGTCAGTAGATCAACCACACCGACAAAATCATCTTCAATACCAATTGGCAGAACCATCACCAGTGGGTTTGCACCCAGTACGTTCTTAACCTGATCCACGACCCGATAAAAGTCTGCCCCCATGCGATCGAGCTTGTTCACAAGAATAATACGGGCAACTTCTGATTCATTAGCATAACGCCAGTTAGTTTCAGACTGAGGCTCAACACCACCAGAACCACAGAAAACACCGACACCACCATCCAGTACCTTCAGTGAACGGTAAACTTCGATTGTGAAATCAACGTGTCCGGGTGTATCAATGATGTTGAGGCGGTGATCTTTCCAGAAACAACTGGTTGCTGCTGACTGAATGGTGATACCACGCTCGCGTTCCTGATCCATGAAGTCAGTTGTTGCTTCACCGTCATGAACTTCGCCAATTTTATGAATCTTACCCGTCAGGCTCAGAATTCGTTCAGAAGTGGTTGTTTTCCCTGCATCAACATGGGCAAAGATACCAATGTTTCGATAAAGCGCTAAATCAGTCATAGTCGTGCTCTTTAAGTTAAATAGTCGTTAAATGTTATTAATAATCAGGGCCAGGTTTCCATGACTTTTGTCTGTGGAGAAAAGCCGTGCCAAAAAAACCGCGTATTGTACCCAATTATCAGGCAAAAGAGAAAAGCTATGTTGTTTATTTTGTAAGAAAATTCCTAAACGGGGGGTTTTCTTTATGATTACCCCTTCCACCGGTCAGGGTATGACGGGTGGAATCAATAGATTTCAGAGCATTTTTTATTATTCAGAAAACCTCGGATCAATTCATGAATCCACTACTTCCCTGTAAACCTCCCGTATGAATGGCCATTATTTTCGTCCCGGGTTGAAAGTGTCCTTGCCGGATCAGATCAAATAAACCGTACATCATTTTTCCAGTATAGACAGGATCTAATAGTATTCCAGTTTGCTCCTCAAAATCTTTCATAAATGAGAAAAGTTTCTGATCAGCTTTTGCAAAGCCGCCAAAATGATAATCGAGATTGATGGACCAGTTCTTCAGTTCACTTTCAAGAACCCGGTTAACTTCTTTATAGAGAAAACCGGCTCCTTTGAGTGCCGAAAAACCAACAACATGTTTATTGGTGGGCAGGGCAGAGGCGATGCCAGCCAGTGTTGTACCCGTCCCACAGGCCAATACAATCACATCAAAAGAAATATGAATTTCATCGACCAGTTCTGACACACCCTTCAAGGCCAGTTGAGTAGCTCCACCTTCAGGTATCCAGTAACCCTGATATCGACGAGCTGGCGGTGAATCAGGCTCACGGTAAGCGCGAAGCTGACGAAATTCTAAACGGTTTACATGTTCCAGTTGCATACCCCATTTCTCAATATCTTTAAGGGTTGACGATTTTTTATCCGGAATTTCACCGCGAATGATACCGGTTGTCTCCAAACCGAGTTCTTTTCCTACCCAGGCCAGGGCATGTAAGTGATTAGACCATGGGCCACCCATACTGATCAGGTGGTCATGGCCAGTCTCCAGAGCATGTTTGAGAATATATTTCAGTTTACGCCATTTATTACCAGAAATGATGGGGTGGATCTGATCATCGCGTTTGATCCAGAGGTTAACGCCAGATCCTTCGATGATTTGATGATTGATGGGGTCTAAGTGAGATTGATTTAGTTTTTCTTCCAGCGTTTCCAGCGGATTTTTAACTGAATCAGATTTTTCTTGCATCTAAATGCCAGGAATATGAACGACGAAGTCGTTGACGCCCAGGAAAATACACGCAGCAGTTATGGTCTGAAGAGATCTAATGTGCAAGTATTGGTTCCAGACCGACTCCCCAAAGCAAAACTGTGACCACGAGCATGCCTAACAGGCCAACCATACCAAACCCGAGGATTGCGGTTGAAAACATAAACCCTCTTTCTTTAGGAATTTCCATTAAAACTGGGATACCGATATATAAGAGCATGACCGGATCCCCCGCACCAATCCTCCAACCTTGTGTCGTTGTTCCGAAATAACCCGCGACAGGTGGGATCGCTGCTAAAAGAATAATCGGGAATAATAATTTTGTGACAGAGGGATCTTCATCTTTTAGTTTTTGCCACTGCCTGACGGGTTGAATGAGTAGTCCAAAGATATGGTTTATCATGATTGCGATCCTCCTGGTGAATTTTTTTATCTATTTGATCCAGAGCTGATGATCGATGAACATTTTACTATTGATAACAATCGTAATCTAATTTTATCTGGCTATTTCTCACAAATGGCCTTGCTGATCATAAACTTTGGATTAGA
>JALSSM010000027.1 GCA_026984275.1 Gammaproteobacteria bacterium | reverse complement strand
TCAACCCTATGTAAACGCTGTGTTGAACATGTTCCCAGCGGGTCGTGTATGTCCTGACTGCCCTAACAACAATGCCGAAGACAACAACCTGGGTAACTTTATTGCCTGGGATGCTTCTACAGGTAAAGTTGTATGGTCAATCCCAGAACGCTTCTCAGTATGGTCAGGTGCACTGGCTACTGCTGGTGACGTTGTCTTCTACGGTACCCTTGAAGGTTATCTGAAAGCGATTGATGCTAAGAGCGGTAAGCTCCTGTGGAAATTCAAAACTCCATCAGGCATCATCGGTAACACAAACACTTGGTCTCACAAAGGCAAGCAGTACGTAGGTGTACTGTCAGGTGTTGGTGGTTGGGCTGGTATCGGTATGGCTGCTGGCCTTATCAACGATACAGACGGTCTTGGTGCTGTAGGTGCTTATAAAGGCCTGAATAGCTTCACTCGTCTCGGCGGTGTGTTGAGTGTTTTCAGTCTGCCATAAGCCAGGCTATAAGCTATAAAGCTTGAAGCAAAAAATCTAAGCTAAGTCATTAGTCTAGTAAACCCCGACTTCTTCATAGAAGCCGGGGTTTTTTTATGCCTGCAATTTTGTAGAGATAAATTGTAAAAATATTTCTGTATCAATATCATGATGTGTTAAATTATTTCGTTTCCAATCCCCGATTTTCGATGAATATGAATCAACCATTAGAATTTTCTGAACAACAACCTCTCCACCAATTTACAGAACAGGCCTATCTGGAATATTCCATGTATGTCATTCTGGATCGTGCATTGCCAAATATAGGTGATGGTTTGAAACCTGTACAAAGACGCATTGTCTATGCCATGTCTGAGCTTGGTTTGAAGGTTGGATCAAAATTCAAAAAATCGGCCAGAACAGTCGGCGATGTGATCGGAAAATTTCACCCACATGGTGATTCTGCCTGTTACGAAGCCATGGTCTTAATGGCACAGGATTTTGCCTATCGTTATCCATTAATTGATGGACAGGGTAACTGGGGATCAATGGATGATCCTAAATCTTTCGCCGCGATGCGTTATACCGAATCAAAACTCACGGCTTATGCAGAATTACTTTTAAAAGAACTGGGAGAGGGAACTGTTGACTGGGTTCCAAATTTTGATGGGACATTGGAAGAACCAAAATTACTGCCAGCGAGATTACCGAATATATTATTAAATGGCGGATCTGGAATTGCCGTTGGTATGGCAACAGATATTCCACCACATAACCTTCGTGAAGTTGCAAGTGCCTGTATACGACTGCTCGAATCTCCAAGATCAACGATTGAAGATTTACTTGAACACATAAAAGGTCCAGATTATCCAACCGATGCAGAAATCATTAGTTCTCAGGAAGAAATTCAGACCATTTATGAGACGGGTACTGGTTCTATCCGCATGAGGGCGATCTATGAGATCGAAAACGGTGACATTGTGATTACAGCCTTACCGTATCAAAGTTCAGGCACAAAGATTCAGCAACAAATCGCAGCACAAATTGAAGCAAAAAAACTACCTATGCTGGACAATCTTCGTGATGAATCTGATCACGAAACACCCACCAGGTTGGTATTATTTCCACGATCAAATCGGGTGGATATCGAACAATTCATGGATCACCTTTTTGCAACCACTGATCTGGAAAAAAGCTATCGAGTTAACCTGAATATGATCGGGATTGATGGCAGACCTCAAGTTAAAAATCTCAGGAAATTATTAACCGAATGGATTGAATTCAGAACTACGACCGTCAGAAATCGCCTTGAATATCGTCTGGAAAAGGTCAATAAACGCATTCATATTCTCGAAGGTCAGTTAATTGCTTTTTTGAATATAGATGAAGTGATTGCAATTATTCGGGAAGAAGACAAACCCAAACCAGTTTTGATGCAACGATTCGGAATTACGAGCGATCAGGCCGAGGCAATACTGGAATTAAAACTCCGTCATTTAGCACGACTGGAAGAGATGAAAATCCGTGGTGAACTTAATGACCTGGCTGAAGAACGTGACAAACTGGAACTAACGTTAGGATCAAAACGAAGATTGAAAACTTTGATCCGAAAAGAAATTCAGGAAGATGCGGAACAATTTGGTGATGATCGTCGTTCTCCTATTGTTGAGCGTAAGCAGGCACAGGCGCTGGATCAGACAGCGCTGATTCCCTCTGATCCTGTCACGATTGTTCTATCACAAAAAGGCTGGGTCAGGGCTGCAAAAGGTCATGAAATTGATGCGCAAGAACTGAAGTATCGTGATGGAGATGCTTACCGTTCAGCAGCAGCAGGAAAGAGCAATCAGCTTTCAGTGTTTCTTGATTCAACAGGCCGGAGTTATTCATTGGCGACGCATTCTTTGCCCTCTGCGCGAGGTTTAGGAGAACCCCTTTCAGGGAAATTATCTCCACCAGATGGAGCAGAGTTTGTCAGTGTACTGTGTGGACAAGCAGAGACTCAATATCTGGTTTCTTCTGATGCAGGTTATGGATATGTTGTAAAACTTGGTGATCTATACAGTAAGAATAAAGCAGGAAAAGCAATCCTGAGACTTCCCAAAGGCGCCGAAGTACTGCCACCAGCACCTGTTTCAGATTATGAGACGGATCGTGTTGTTGCACTCTCAAATGAAGGGCGGTTGTTGGTATTTGGGCTCAAAGAATTACCTGAACTTGCAAAAGGAAAAGGATTGAAGATTATGCAAATTCCTTCGGCTCGAGTGGCTTCTCGGGAAGAATACTTGGTGGCTACCATCTCTTTGCCTATAAATTCAAATTTGATTATCTTTTCTGGCCAACGGCATCTGACATTGAAATCACGTGATCTTGAAGCCTATGTTGGAGAACGTGGCAGAAGAGGCAATAAATTACCCAGAGGATTTCAGAACGTTTCAGGGATGCAGGTAGAATAGGATCTCTCAAAAAAGAGGTCGGAGCCGAAGCTCCGACCCAGGGCAGAACGGATAAGGGAGGGGAGGGGAATCCGCTCTGACAGAAAGGTTATCGGTCAACATCGAGAATACTTTAACGGTTAGTACAGAGTGCAATGATCCCCCAATGCTGTGCTATAATTGTCGATTGGAGGTTTTTTGAGTGGGACTGGCGAATTTATTTGTGGGTCTATAAAAAAACCATAAATATCAATTTATTGAGAGGGTTATATGGAACACGTACTACCAGAATTACCTTATGCAAAAGATGCGTTGGAGCCACATATTTCCAGTGAGACACTGGATTTTCATTATGGCAAGCATCATGCAACTTATGTAGCGAAATTAAATGGTTTAATTGAAGGCACAGAGTTTTCTGATTCTTCATTAGAAGAAATTATTGCCAAAGCACCTGCGGGGCCAATTTTTAATAATGCTGCACAGATCTGGAATCATACTTTCTACTGGAACTCTCTGAGTCCAAATGGTGGTGGTGAACCAACAGGTGATCTGCTGGAAGGAATTAACAAAGCCTTTGGAAGCCTGGAATCATTTAAAGAACAATTTACAGATTCAGCGGTTAACAATTTTGGATCAGGCTGGACCTGGTTAGTGAAGAAATCCGATGGTAGTCTGGCGATAGTGAATACCAGTAATGCCGGTTGTCCTTTAACGGATGGAGATACTCCATTATTAACCTGTGATGTCTGGGAACATGCGTACTACATCGATTACAGAAATGTACGTCCAGATTATCTCAAGGCGTTCTGGGCTCTGGTTAACTGGGATTTTGCAGCGGGCAATCTCTAAAAGTAAGCCGGACAGAAACTTAAAAAAATTCGCAGTACGGTAACCCCGTACTGCGTTTTTCTTTTTATAGACTTCTAAAAATGACGACATCACATCTCATGACATCATACTCACCCTTGCCGATCAGTTTTGTAAGAGGTGACGGTGTCTGGCTGGAAGATAATCAGGGTGAACGCTATCTCGATGCTCTCGGTGGTATAGCCGTGTGCGGCCTCGGACATGCTCATCCAGAAATTGCCAGAGTCATTTCTGATCAGGCAAACACACTGATCCACACATCAAATATTTATTGTATTGATTTACAGGAAAAGCTGGCAGACCGATTATGTGATCTGTCTTCAATGGAAAGCGTATTTTTTGGAAACTCGGGTGCCGAAGCGAATGAGGCAGCCATTAAACTTGCAAGATTACATGGCCGAAATAAAGGGATTAAAGTTCCGGCTATTGTTGTCATGGAAGGTGGTTTTCATGGCAGGACAATGGCAACTTTAAGTGCTACTGGTAATCCTAAAGTACGTTCAGGATATGAGCCTCTAGTACAGGAATTTATCCATATTCCTTATAACGATATTGACGCGTTAGAAGCTATTGCTAAAGACGACAGGGATATTGTGGCCGTTTTGTGTGAGCCTGTTCAGGGTGAAGGTGGTGTTAATATTCCTGCTGATAATTACCTGACCCAGATTAGATCCGTTTGTGATCAATATGACTGGTTAATGATGCTGGATGAGATCCAGACCGGCATGGGCAGAACGGGAAAATGGTTTGCCTGTCAACATGAAAAGGTCTTACCTGATGTCATGACACTGGCGAAGTCACTTGGAAATGGCGTACCTATTGGAGCCTGTCTTGCACAGGGAAAAGCAGCCAGTTTATTTGTTCCCGGGAGTCATGGATCAACTTTTGGAGGAAATCCACTTGCTTGTCGTGTGGGTTTGGCTGTGATTGAAACACTGCAAAAAAATCGTTTAGTCCAGCAAGCAAAGAACCATGGAAAATATTTACTTGAACAGTTTTACAGATCTCTCAGAAACCTTTCGGGGATCGTTGAAATTCGCGGTAAAGGGCTGATGATAGGTATAGAACTTGATAGACCCTGTGGTGATCTGGTGCAGCAGGCGCTTGATCAAAAATTACTGATTAATGTGACTGCAAATAATACAATTCGTTTACTACCTCCGCTGATTATCAGTAAGGATGAGTGTGATCAGATTGTAGAAACGCTAAGTCCGTTAATCGAATCTTTTTTACAAACTAAATAATATTATGACTACCAGACATTTTCTCACCTTACAGGATCTGAGCCGCGATGAATTTCGACAGTTAATTGATCGCGCCATTGAACTCAAAAAGTGGCAAAAAGAAGGACGTATTTTCGAACCCCTGAAAAATAAAGTTCTGGGAATGATTTTTGAAAAATCTTCTACTCGAACACGGGTGTCTTTTGAAACAGGGATGATTCAGTTTGGTGGAAATGCTATTTTTCTTTCTCCCCAACACTCACAGGTCGGCAGAGGTGAAGAGATCGCAGACACCGCACGCGTTCTTTCTGGTATGATTGATGGCATTATGGTTCGTACGTTTGCCCATGAAAATGTAGAACGTTTT